>JAGGTC010000173.1 GCA_021163945.1 Deltaproteobacteria bacterium
CAAGAAAAACAAATTGAAGTATGGAAAGACGTTTACGACGCAAGACTCGACGATAAAGCCGCACCAGACCTCGCAGACATACTAAAAGGAAAAGAAGAACCAATATACGCAACCCCAGAAGAATTCTTCAAACGCACCTACCTAACAAAATCAATGGAAGAATTAATAGAAGAAGTCGCAGAAACCCTAAAAAGCCAAAAAGGAGGCGCAATATTCCTCCTAACCTCATTCTTCGGAGGAGGAAAAACCCACACCCAAATATGCCTCTACCACGCCTTCAAAAACCCAGAAAAAATCAAGACAATAAGCGAAACACTAGCAGCAAAAATAGCCCAAACAGAAAAACCAATAATCATAATCATGGACGGAAGCCGAGCCGAACTAGTACCCCATCCAGACCAACCCTACAAAGCAGAAGGCTTCACAATAAAAACAATATGGGGCATGCTAGCCTACAAACTCGGAGCCTACGCAAAAATAAAACACCTAGACGACGAAAAATCACCAGCACCAGACGTAAACCTAATCAAAGAAATACTAAGCGAAGCAAAACAACCAATCCTCATACTAATGGACGAAATAGTCCACTACGTCTTCAACATGTACAAATCAAGACTCAAAGACTACGGAGAAAAAGTCATCCTCTTCCTCGACTATCTGGCAAGAGCCGTAGAAAGCACACCAAAAACAGCCCTAGTAGCCTCAGTTCAAGCAGAATACAGAGTAGTCGAAGGCCAGAAAGTGCTCCTCGAAGAAGAAGTGTTCACAGGCTATGCTGGAAAAATAGTAACCGTATTAAGCAGAGAATCAACAAGAATAAAGGTGCCCGTCTCACCAGACGGGCACCTTTATTCTTGTTGATTCTCTGCTTAATACAAGAATCTTCAAAAAAATACCTGAAACAGAAGCCTGGAAAACAAGAGACACCTTCTACTCAGCCTACAGACAAAACCACAAACTCTTCGGAACAGAATCAGACTGGCAATTCTCCTACACAGAAACAGGAAAAGTAGTCACAATAAAAGACACATACCCATTCCACCCAAAATACATCGAAGTACTCCAAGAATTCGTAACAAGAAACAAAGACCTACAAAAAACAAGAGACGCCATAAGAATAACCAGAAAAGTCATCAGAAGATTCCTAAGAGGAACGGAAGACGCCGCACTCATAATGCCATGGCACATAGACCTCAGAGACAGAGGCATAAGAAGCAGAGTCCTAACCGAAAGCCGAAGGGAATTCAGAGACGCCGCAAACAGAGACATAATCTCAGAAGAAGGCAGACTAGGCTCAGTAGCAGAATGCACAAAACCAGCCCTGGCGCTGAGAATCGCAACAGCAGTCCTACTAAAAACATACACATACGAAACCTTCAAAGAACCACTCAAAGTCTTCCCAGACCTCAAAAACATAGCCCTAATGACCTACGAACCAGAAACCTTCAACCGAGAAAACCTCCAACCAGCAGACATAGAAACAACCCTACAAGAAATGCACGGAAAACTACCCCACTTCGCCTCAGGAGACGGCCGATACTGGTTCACACCCTTCCCACTCGTAATAGAACACGTAGAGAAAAAAGCAGCCGAAATGCTAAGAGGACCAAAACTCAAACTCTACGAAGCAATAAAAGAAAGAACCAAGCAAATACTAGTTAAAAAAGAAAGAAGACGAGCCATAGAACGAGGAGAACTCTTCAACGAAAGAAATACCATAGTAATAGGCTACGGAGACGAAATATGGCAAGAAATAAAAATAAACGATGATCCGTCACCAAAACTAGTTGTCCTCGTAAAACCTGAAGTAAACGAAGAAGAAATCCGCAAAATCATACTAATGAAAGGCGAAAGCGGAAGAAGAACCTTCAGAAACACAGTCACCGTTGTATGCCCACATCAAAAAGCAGACTTCGATGCTCTACTGACCTACGCCGCAAAAATAACCGCAGCCGAAGAAGTAAAAGATGCACTGGCAGAATACTACAGAGACAAAGAGTTAAGAAACCTTCAAGAAACTACCTTGAAAAAATACATACAAAACAACGAAAACATCCTCTACGAACAAATACTATCAACACTAACAAGGATTTACTATCCAGTAAAAGGCAGAATAAGCGACGAAATAAAATCAGTCAACACTACCCCCACATCCTCAATAATCTCCCAAGTTGAAGCCGGACTAAAAGACCCCGCAACAGGCCCCAAACTTAGAACAGACTTCTCATTCATAGACCTCGCAGACTTCTTAAAGATGAACCTAAACTGGGACCTCATAGAAGGAGAACACCCCAGAGAATTCAGAGACATACGAAACGTCTTCTACGAGATAACCTCCGCCCCATTCACCACAAGAAAAGCCATCGAACAAGCAATCATACAAGGAGTCCAAACCCTTGACATAGGCGTTAAAGCAGGCGGAAAAATCTACTGGAAACGTATAGGCCCAGAAAACGGCGCAGAGCTGCCGCCACTACCGATGGAAGACACATCCGAGATTCTACCATACAAGTTGGCCGCAGAAGAACTAAAAAACAAACTCATAGCTGAAACAGGAGAGCATAAAATAGGCAAAGAGGTACATATCAACTGGTACGAAGTCGATTTCGCCGGAAAAAGAATTAGACTTGAAGACCTAATAACGCAAACAGGCTGGCACAAGATTCTTAGGGAAGGAACCATAATCAAGCAGGAAAAGGTTATCGAAACAGGATTCATTTTAAAGATTGCCCCAAGCACCATAAGGGTTAAGCCAAACACTGAAGCCAAAGCAACCATAACAGTAGAGCCCATCCAAGACTATAATTACGAAGTCTATCTGAAAACCGAAATAGGAAAGCTTGAAATTGAAAAAGGCACTCCGCCCTTCACATCCACTTGGCATTTAGGAGTTCTGGAGCCGGGAAACTATGTTTTCACAGTTCAAGCCTCAGGAGCTGATGAAACAACATCTTCCGCGTCTCTAGTAGTGGTAGTAGAGAGTCCTGAGGAAGATATCGACGTGAGAAAGCTAGAAACTAGCCATGAAGGGGCAAAGCTTTTGAAGATAATGCCAGGCGACATATACTCGCTCAAGATGGCCCTCGACATCACTTCAAAGTTAAAACTGGATGCAAAGGCAAGACTTACATTAAACTTCGGCGAAAATATACGCTTCAACGCCGAAGATATAGATGTAAAACTCGCTGGAATTTTCGTTCAGAACTTCATCGAAATGCTCAGGCGTATTCCATCCCTCGAAAAGGAAAGTAATTTAAACAGTAGCATAAGTCTTGCAAAGCCCGAACCCTTGGACAAGCAGAGAATAACTGCATTTATGCCCTTATCGGAAAAAGCCATATTTACAATACGAGTTGAGAAAAGTGACTAGCCCTAAACTTATACAAGAATTCAGACCGAGGTACTTCATAAAAATCAAGGGCAATACCGCCACATTTCTTTGGTCCTCCTCTCCTGACACTCCGCTAAAGAGTTCCGTAGATCTCAAGGTTAAACGTCATTTGACGGAGGTCTTGTGGCTAGCAAAAAATATGGGTTGCTCAGTGAACAAAGATATAGTTGTTATACATAATCTTGATGTATATAACAGACTCATCATATACGCTTGGGTTAGATCAACTTTAAGGGAACCGAAAGCTGCCAAGAGGCTAGCCTTACTCGTAATGGATATTAACAGCTGGGATGCCTTGTATTGGGCTTCTAGGCTTAGAGAGCTTTACTGGAACCGTGAAGGGTATTCCAAGCGCCTAAAATTGGCAAAGGCCTTTAAGCTTTTCTTCGGCTTGGAGTAGTTGCTTATGGAGCTTAAGGAGGCAGTCAAAGATTTTCTCAGCAACATTTTACACGAGTTTAGCTATCATCCTTTTATCGCGCCGTACTTAGGCGTCGATAAAGAAAATCCACCTAGGCATTACATTCATCAATATGAAATCGTATCGAGGCTTGCGCTTAGAAGGCCCATTAGGGTTTTAATCGGGGACGAAATAGGTCTTGGAAAAACTATAACAGCGCTAATGGTTTCAAAATATCTTGAAAGACTAAACACAGTTAAAAGAGTCCTCATAATTGTTCCAAGAGTGCTGGTTTGGCAGTGGCGCAAGGAACTAGTCAGAATGGGAGTCCCAGAATCCAGAATAAAACATATAGAACGTAGCACAATTGAATTCTTAAGGTTTCAAAACTTTCCTGAGGGCTTCTACATAGCCTCTATGGACTTGTTGAAAAGAGAGGAAAGAGTGAATGAGATAGTTCATGTGCCATGGGATTTAATTATAGTCGATGAAGTGCACAAGTTCGGATATAGGACCAAAAGGTTCTGGAAGCTTGGGAAGACCCTCATACAAAGAATGCATAATAGAAACGCTATCTTCCTTTCCGCAACACCGCATAGAGGAGACCCAAGAGATTACATAATGAGGCTACAGCTTCTAGATCCCTATTTGATAGAAGGGTGGAGAGCTCTTGACCGAAGAACATTTTACGAACTCACCCACGGATCAATACTTTTCAGAAGAACAAAAGAAGATGTAAACAGGATATATGAAAGGAAACAAATATTTCCAGATGCTAAATTTTACGCATGTGTTGTAAGTGCCAAAGAAAGCGAAGCCGAATTCGTTAAAAGGTTAGTAGGCTTCTTAAGAAGCAAACTTGTTGAGTTCGCTTATGAAAAGGGACTAATAAGCGAAAGGATTATCCCATTACTTACCGTGCTAATATTCAAAAGAGCCTCTTCAAGCCCATACGCGGCGTGGACAACTCTTCAGCGGTTATTGGAGAGAAGGGCTGCACCTGAGTTCACTGAGGAGCTGATAGATAATGTTGAGAGCTTCTTGGGCACAGAGTACTACGATATTGAATATCCAGAGGAAGATCCAGAACACGTGTTTAATGAGTTTCTGGATCGAACCTCGCCTCTACTAACAGAAAGGGATAGGCAAGAGATCATAGAACTCAGAGACCTAGCTAAGAAAATCATGGTAGAAGGCGATAGCAAGCTAATGGCCCTGCTATCTTTACTCGAAGATATAATGAAAGACGAACAATCTAAGGTAATAATCTTCACTGAATACAAAGATACGCTACACTACTTGGTTGAGAACATAAACAAGAAGCACCCAGAATGGTCTGGGAAAGTTTTGAGCTTAAGCTCGGATGAAACTAGAGACTCGAAGCTCTTTGAAAGAATTAGGAGAAAATTTGAAAGAGATCCTCAGGCGAGGATATTAATCTCAACTGACGTCATAGCTGAGGGAGTAAACCTTCAGGTAGCTCACATTCTAATCAACTATGAAATTCCGTGGAGTCTCATAAAACTCGAACAAAGGATCGGAAGGGTCTGGAGACTCGGGCAAAAGAAGGAAGTTGAAGCCTACACGTTGTTCATGAACAATGTCGCCGATTTCGCCGCACTAAACTCGATGTATAGAAAACTGATGAACCTTAAAAGAGCTGAGCTATATCCTCGCCCTGTTACGGGTCAAGAGGTTATGTTATATGCTGAGGCAGAAGATTTAGCTAAAATTCCTCCTGCGATCTCAGTTACGAAGACTGCAAAGAAAAAGAAGTTTAAGAAAGTTACAGAGGCTAAAGCGATTTTGACTTATTTGAGGGAAAACTCAGCTGGTCTAGAACGGCTTGTGGCCTCTATACTTGCGGCGAAGCAGGAAATCGAGAGGGAACTGGCCTCTAAAGGAGTTCTTTACAAGCCCAAATCAAAAGAGGAAATTGAAAAGTCTATGATGCTGCTCGGATTTAGAAATCCAGATCAACTGTTTGAGTCGTTCAAAAATTTAGTTAGGGCCTCATCTGAAATTTTAGGCTTCAAAGTGGTGGATGAAGGAGACTCTTTGAAGGTAACAATGGAATACGAGATGCCGAGAATCCTTAGCCAAATCGAAGATTTCTACGGCTTACTTCATCAGAAACATACTAAGCCAAGCATGAACGAGCTGATATCTTACGGAGAGGTTGAAGGAACCATAGCTTTGCTACCAGTTGAAGTTAGAGACAAAGCGAATGATAATCTTCTCTACAGGGAGCTTGTAGGCGTAAACTTGGAGAAAGGAATTATCATACGGGGAGCTGTACTTCTGAAGAAAGTATCTGAAGCGCTTCATAACTGTATAGGCGTAGCTGAAGGAAAACCAAACCACAAAGATATTCCAATTACGATACTTAGTGAAATAATTGGAAATTTGAGAAAATCTCTTGTTTTGCTGTTAGGACCTATTTCTAGGTATATGACAAGTCTTGAAAGCAGCAGACTTCGAGATAAGGACAATGTTTGGTTAAGGCCATCCAGACTTAACTTCAAATTTGGATCCTTAATCGGATATATAAGATTCGTTAAACGACCTCTTACAGTACCTGAAGAGATTCCAGAAAAGATAAGGCGGGAGTCTGAAAAGGAAGCAATGAGATTCGTTTTAGAAGTAGAGAGGCAAGAGGGAAGAATTCCCGAGGTTGTAGCCGAGTCTGAGCACTATGACATAAGAAGTGTGAATCCAGCCACAGGAGAAGTGCGACTTATAGAGGTGAAGGGACATAAAGGGAGCGAAGTGTACGGAGAGTTAACTGCTTCCGAGTTCAAACTTGCACAGGAGGAAGGTGATCGATACTGGCTCTACATAGTTTATCAGTTGGGTTCAGAAAACCCCAAGCTTCTAAGGTTTAGAAACCCAACGAAGACCATGAATTGGACAGTAATTGAAAAGATAGAAAAAAGAAGCCGCTATGTTTTCTGGCCTAAAACAGCTTAGAGGTCGCCACCGTGGTTGAAGTAAAAATCCTGAATGGTTCCAGAAGCATAGGCGGAAATTGTGTTAGGATTGAAGATAAAGACCGCGTTTTGATATTTGACCAAGGCATAAGGTTCGATCTTATGACGAAATATTACTCAAGCTTCATCATGCCTCAAAGCCTAACGGAACTGCGGGACATAGGAATAATCCCCAAACCGGAATGGTACGAAGATGTTGTCTCCGTATACATAACACATATGCACTTAGATCATTTAGGAGTGTTATCTAATATTCCAAAGGAATTAACGGTCTACTTGCCTAGCATTTCTATCTACAGCTATTTAGAGGAGAAATGGAGCATGTCGCCGACATGGACATCTCTGATTCCAAGAAAGTATTATGTCGAGATTGAAGAGCTAAATCCTCTTGAAGCTGATAAGAACAACGTTATAGCGGTGCCTGTTTCCCATAGTGCCTATCCCTCATTTGCACTACTTTATTTTGGAACTGATGAAAACATCCTGTACACAGGAGATTTCAGGACGGAATCATTCCTTGATAAAGACGAGTTCTTCAAACTCAACAAAGCACAGGACTTGATGAGCTATTTAGAAAATAATCGCGACATCAAGGTTGATACCTTAATAATTGAAGGAACAAATTTTGGGACTACCAGGCTGCCCATAAGTCCTAGTGAGGCAATGAGCATAGCCGAAAGATTGACTTCAACTAGTAAGTCAATCATCGTAACTACACACAGCCTAGACTTAGAATACATTTTAGCATTTCTAAAAATAGCCGCTAAATATGGCTTAAACTGCTACATCGCAACAACTCAAATAACTAAACTTTTAGAAACTGTTCCAGAATTGCCTATATCCCCTGCAATAATCGAAGAGCATGTTACCTATCCTTCACATTACTTTGAAAAAGTATCTATCGACCAAGTTGAACCAAAAGCTTTAATCTTTGTATCTTACCGAGGGGTCGTGGATTTTCTGAAAGATATTTCCTCGATTCAGCCAAATTTATCGGATTTTGCAGCCATAATCTCGGAGCCTGAGCCCCAAGTAGAAGAAGCATATGAATATGGAGTAATTGCCAATTGGTTTTTAAAAATGGGCATACAATCCTACAGGATACGAGTTTCGGGGCACTATTATCCCTACCAATTGAGAAAGATACTCGAAAATATTCGCCCAACTAGAATATTGCCCATACATACATTATATCCAGAGCGCCTAAAAAGCTATCTAGGCTAAACCATCTTCGCTTTCTCGCACCGGGAAATAATTTTTATGCAGATGCATATATGTGATATAGGGTTCCGAATGGCTAAATGCCCAAAATGCCAAACTGAAGTAAAAGAACCAGTAAAAACATGGAAGTATGGCGTTTTTAGGGTCAAGATGTATAAATGCAAATGTAGCGACCAATTTCGGGAATACTTTAAAGGAAACAAGCTGAGTTTCATTTTAAGTGCCCACAATGGCGGATTAGGACCAAGAATAAAACCTAAACGGACCCGAGTTTCTTCGAAAAAATCGGCAAAGGCATAAACTTCAGAGTGACTTTCGGTTAAACACCACTAACAGAACACTTAACTTTTTTCCACATCAATTGATCTCATCACGCCTCTTAATACCTGTTAAGTGAAAAACTTATTGCTGCGTTTCTTATTTAAAAGGAAGATAAAAACACTATTCAAAGGTGATAGTGAAAGCGATTGAAAAGAACAGCTTTTGTTGGATTCATGCTAACATTGCTTTTTGCAAGCGTACTATTAGGCAGATATGAAATTATCAGCGTAGCAGATGAGAATAGTGAAGTAAATCCAATTTTAATAGTTTTTCCTAAACCAGAACCATATGTGGGCGAATGGTATGATTTGTCTTGGTCTCCTAAAGGTGATAAAATCGCTTTGGTCGCTGATGGTAACCTATTAGTTATGAATGCAGATGGAACCGAGATACAAGAAATCGCACATCAACCAACACCACAGACCGAATGGAGATCGCCTTCATGGTCTCCTGATGGAACGAAAATTTTTGCCAGTGCTACCGAATTTGAAGGCATTAATTATGAAAGCGTTTCATACATATATGTGATGAATATTATTGATGGATCAAATAAAATCAGAATAGCAAGGGATGCAAGAATGCCTTCTTTATCATCTGACGGATCTAAAATCGCTTTTACTAAAGGGTGGTTAGGTGGACTGTGGATTATTGATGTTGATGGCTCTAATCCCCGTATGATACTTTCTTCAAATGATTCTATATTCGAAGGGCGAAAAGCAAATTTTGACTACATAGATTGGGCTCCAGATGGTTCTAAAATTGTAACATGCACAGAGGAATTTTGGACAAATGGCAGCTCAATAAATAGCATATGGATTGTGAACGCTGATGGAAGCAATCCAACAAGAGTTTTTTCAGGTAGATGGGGTGGTTTAGCATATAAGAGCGTTCAATGGTCTCCAGACGGAACAAAAATTATTTTCAGCTTAGGAGTTGAGGAAGAATTTGGCACATGGATAATGGATGCGGATGGTAGTAACAAAACATTGCTGATCAAGGATGGTAGCCATGCAACATGGTCTCCAGACGGAAAGAAAATTGCCTATTACGGAGGTATTGGTATTTACGTGCTTGATTTGCAAAAACCATATGTTCTTCCTCCAGATACTGATCGAGACGGGTTGCCCGACGGATGGGAGTATGGATTAGGCTTAGACCTTTTTAATGCATCAGACGCTTACGAAGATTCGTTTGACGAAGATGGTCTGACAAACATAGAGGAATATATGTACAAAACAAGTATCACAAACGTGGACACCGATGACGATGGATTAAGTGATGGGCTTGAAGTTCACGTCTTTGTAACTGATCCGACAAAAAAGGATACTGATGGAGATGGAATTAGTGATGGTTTAGAAGCTGCGGCTTCAGGGTTTAATGCTAATGTTACGGTTCTTCCCAGAAATTGGATAAAAGTGCAATTGGCGTGGTCAAACTATGTAATGGATATTGCAACAAATTCATCCATGGTGGGGGTAATGTTCAATTCTACAAATAAGCAACTAACTGTAAATGTTGCTGGAAAAGATGGCACGGTAGGTATCTGCAACTTAACTGTGCCAAAATCATTTGTATCATCGAGCGAGGACATAAGAATCTACTTGGACAATCAACCTATGCAATTCTCCCTAACCGAAGATTCTCATCATTACTATATAAGTGTAGAATATGTGCATAGCACCCACATCCTATTAGCAAGCTTTGCGCAGCCGCATGAAAGGTCTTGGAATAACACTTTTTACATAATAATAGGATCCGTCTTAACTGCCATCTTCCTCACAGTGACGATAATGATGTATAAAAGAAGAAAAATCAAGAAGTATTTCATATAAATAATATGAACAGCCCTCAAATTTAACTACAAAATTCTGTAAATTTTAAGCAAGTAGGAAAGCAAGAATCAAATAAAACTTGGATTGGCGGAATAGACAAAATTCTCGGCGGGGATGCTTGAACTCTCCGCTTCCCTCGGGTTATCACTCCCACAATTCAATCCTTCTCAGGCAGACAGAAAAATGCGTCTTTGTGCGTGAAAGTTTTTAATTTCAAATTCCTATTCTGTTATGTGTAAAAATGCTCATACTATGGATTACATTGTTCAGTCTTCTAGGTAGTGTTGGAGCTATTATTACGGCCGCTGCCTTTCTTTTACTTCAGGAAAAAATACAGAAGGTCCTTATTCCTTGCTTAATTTCTTATGCTACTGGAACCCTGCTTGCCGCGGCTTTGTTAGGGTTGATACCACACGCCTTAAAATATACTTCTCCACTTCCGATTTCATCAACCATTTTAATAGGAATTATTCTTTTTTTCCTTCTTGAGAAACTGGTGATTTGGCGTCACTGCCACGATACGAAGTGCCCGGTGCATGGAGCCGCAGGACCCATGATTCTTATTGGAAACGCAGTACATAACGCTACAGATGGTATTGTTATCGCTGCAAGTTTCTTATCTTCCATACCTATTGGTATAGCTGCGGGTATTTCGATAATTGCGCATGAAATTCCTCAAGAAGTAGGCGATTTCGCAATACTCCTTTATGGTGGCTATTCAAAAGGAAAAGCTCTGTCATTAAATATCCTATCTAGTTTAAGCACCATACCAGCAGCAATTTTAGCTTATTATGCTTTAGAGACTGTTCATGCTGCTGTTCCTTATGTTATGGCGATTTCAGCTGCAAGTTTTCTTTATGTTGCCTTAACAGATCTATACCCAGAACTGCATCGTAAGGTAGGATTATTGTATGCTATCCGACAATTTCTTATGATGTTGGTCGGAGTCGGAACGATTATCGTGTTCCTTCAATTTCACCTATAAGTAATCAAGTAGATAGGTGGAGAGAAAGATATGGAAACAGCAATAAAGGCGGTCAATCTCACGAAGTATTAACGGTTTTTTGAAATAAAAATTGGTCAAGAAGAAATGACAGAAAAAGAAACTAAGGTTGCTATTGAACTTTCGCGGAGAGTTTTGAAAGAGGCCTATGATAGAGCCTTAAGCTTAGACAGAGTAGTTGAAGATTATACGCGCAAGCTGGGAATAATGTTCACACAAAGGGGCTATCTTGAACCTATAGAGGTGTTTTACTTCATTTGTTGGAAGTCGCAGCAGGAGCGCAAATACCCAATATGTGGTTATTTGAATTGATTAATAATAGAGAAAGCGTTAAAGAAATCACTCAAGAAGCCCTAAAATTAGCTGCAGAGGATAAAGTCAAAGAAGCTATTGAAAAACTTATAATGCTCCCTAGAGGAGTTGGGGTGAGAGTGGCATCAGCCATACTAACCTTTTATGATCCAGATAAATTTGGTGTCATAGACAGGTTCGCGTGGAAAGCTCTCTATGGAATGGATAAGGACGACTTCGCCCTAGAAGATTACGTTAAGTATCTGACGGAGATTAGAAAAATGGCTGCAAAATACCACACGAGAACAAGAGAAGTTGACTTGGCTCTTTGGGAATTAGGAAGAGAAGCTGAATAATAATTATGTTCTGCTAGTTTCTTTTAAATATCATTTATCGAAAAGGCTACTTAAAAATTGACGAAATAAGCCGAGAACTAGGAGTTCCAAAAAGTCTAGTCGAACAGATTATACAAGGATTGATAAACAAAGAGTACTTGAAAGATTGTCACTTCATTAGAAGAAGCTTATTGCAGCTTCTGTCTACTGAGGTCTAAATGGCACGTAGGACAGCAGGCGTAGCAAGATGAAAATGGGCGATTTCATGCTGGAATAATGTTTTTATATAGGTAACTATGTTATCTATTGCGACTTTAAATGAACATCATAAGTGTTGAAAACTTAACAAAATATTATGGCGATTTTTTAGCAGTAGACCATATTAGTTTTGAGGTTAGGAAAGGAGAATTTTTCGGACTGCTTGGACCGAATGGAGCTGGAAAGACAACAACCATTCGCATACTTACTGGGCTTTTAAAGCCTACGAGTGGAACTGTTCATGTTATGGGAATGGATGTTGTTAAAAATCCTGTTGATGTAAAGAAGCAAATAGGCGTAATCTCGGAAACAGCAAATCCCTATCTCGAGATGAGCGCTTGGGAAAACTTAATGTTTGCCGGAAGCCTCCATAGCATGCCAAAGGAGGAAAGGGAGAAACAAGCTGAAAACCTATTAAAACTGCTTGGAATATACGACCGCCGCGATGAAAAAGTTGAAAATTTTTCGAAGGGTTTAAGAAAACGAGTAACAATTGCCATGGCTCTTATCCATGACCCGCCAATACTATTTTTAGATGAGCCAACAGTTGGACTTGATGTTCAAAGCGCAAGGATGATAAGAGAATTCCTACGCAGACTAAACGAACGTGGAACAACAATTTTCCTAACAACACATTACATTGAAGAAGCAGATATACTCTGCGACCGAGTCGCCATAATCAAAAATGGAAAACTCATAGCATTAGATTCGCCTGAAAACCTCAAAGCCACAAACAAAGAGGAAAAAATTGTAGAAGTATCCTTTAACAAACACATAACCGGAATCGAAAAAGAACTTGCAAAATTGCCCACAGTAAGCAAAACAGAAAAATTTGGAGACAAAATTAGACTTTACACAAGCAACCCATCAGTAATCATAGGAGAAATAAGCAAAATCGCTGAAACGAAAAATCTGAGGATAATATCAATTAATACATTAGCACCAACATTGGAAGATACTTTTGTAAAATTGACCGGGCTTTCCTCACTAGACATGGAACGAATGGAGCAAATAGGAAGACTTAAAAAGATGAAAATGAAGGGACCGTGAAATAATGAGTGATTTAAGAAAAGCCATTCAAATAGCACGAAAAGACATGAAAATCTATTATTTTTCAGCTCCAACAGTGATGATGGGACTTCTCTTCCCAGTATTAATGTTTCTAACGTTCTGGATTGGACGAGGACTTTCAATTTCCGAAGCATTACCCGGTTTAGCAGCACTCACAGTATTCTTTAGCGGTTCCTCAATAGGTGTTACCACCCTAGCCCTTGAACGAACAAAAGGCACATTTGACACGCAACTCGCCATGCCCGTTTCCCTATTAACAATTGCCCTTGGAAAAACCATCGCCAGCTTTTCCTATGGACTTGTAATCACCATAATACCCGTTGGGATCCTCGCATTAGTATCGCAATGCCAAATTATGAATCCAGGCCTATTCCTCGTAAGCATTGCCTTCTCAGCTCTCGCATCAGCAGGACTAGGCATGGTTCTTTCCGCAACCGCCAAACATGTTCATGAGGCAATGACTCCATTAAACCTCATTCGCATCCCCATGATGTTCATCTCAGGACTTTTCACTCCAATTGCAAATCTCCCAATACCTATTCAAGGCATAGCCTACATTATGCCTCTAACCCACTGTGTAAGTTCACTTCGATACGCAATTCTCGGCTCAGGAAATACACAAACATTTTTCACAAACCTAGGAGTGCTAATTCTTTATGCAATTCTCTTCCTAATCATAGCAGCCAAAAGACTTGAGAAATCACTAGAGTGAAAAGAATGTCTAATAAAAGGAAAAATTCCTTTCAAAGCTGCTATCCAGGCCGTGCCTTTATTGAAACTTTAATCCTATGGATAATTCACAGCCAACCTTCGCATGGATATGAACTGAGAAAGAAAATTAAGCAAATAACTGCAGGCAATTATATTCCAAAACCAGGCGCCATCTACACAATCCTAAGAAGAATGGAGGAGAAAGGACTACTCAAATCTATATGGAAGGAGAAAACAGGAAAAAGGAATAAACGCATCTACTACATTACA
>JAGGTC010000084.1 GCA_021163945.1 Deltaproteobacteria bacterium
TTACATGCCTACTTATGCTGTAATTGAACTGTTTAATCATAAAGAAAAAATCGTTAAATATACCAAAATGACAAAGGAGGAAGTGACAGAATTTCTTTATCGTATCCTTTCTAGAATTACCATCATCAATGACACAACTATCTCAGAAAAAGCAATTAAACAGGCTTATAATCTCGTAAGAGAGGTGGACATAAAAGATCTGCCTTTTGTAGCACTTGCAATAGAATTAAATGCTTACTTATGGACTGGGGATAAGAAGCTACAAGAACATTTGAAAATTAAGGGATTTAAAAGATTTTTTATAAAAGTGGCATAGAGACAAGGAATTAATTTGAAGCTTACTGCAATAAAGTTAAATGGCAAGGATTGTATTTGAAAAAGTAAGGAAGTGCTTTGGGAAGACAGAGGTAATAAAGGGGCTTAATTTGGTGATAAAAGATGAGGAATTTTTTACCTTTGTAGGGCCCAGTGGCTGTGGGAAGTCTACCATCCTCAACATGATTGCTGGCCTTGAACCTGTAACAGAAGGCAAGATATATTTTGATGGGAGGGCTGTAAATCACCTCTCCCCCAAGGAGAGGGATGTGGCTATGGTGTTTCAAAGCTATGCCTTATATCCCCATATGAATGTATATGAGAATATGGCCTTTCCCTTAAGGATGAGAAAGGTATCTAAAGGTGAAATTGATAGGGAGGTAAAAAGGATAGCAGAGCTCTTAGGACTCACCCCTCTATTATATAAGAAGCCCAGGGAGCTTTCAGGGGGACAGAGGCAAAGGGTGGCCCTAGGGAGGGCCATTATAAGGAGACCAAAGGTATTTCTCATGGATGAGCCACTATCTAATCTTGATGCAAGGTTGAGGATTGAGGTGAGGGCAGAATTAAAAAGGCTTCATCACAGACTTAGGATCACCACAGTCTATGTCACCCATGACCAGGCAGAGGCCATGAGTCTTTCAGACAGGATTGCTGTACTCCACAATGGGGAGATTCAGCAGTGCGGAACCCCTCTAGAGGTATATACTAGACCCAAAAACGTATTTGTAGCAGGCTTTATAGGCAGCCCTCCTATGAATTTTATTGAGGCAAGGGTAATAAATAGGCACCCCTTAGAGGTTGAAATAGGAGGAAGGGTGTTTAGGCCCTTGGTCCAAAGGCTACCCCAGACCGAAAGTGTCACTGTGGGTATAAGGCCAGAACACATCGGCGTCCAGTCTGAACCTACCCCCTTTCAAGCAAAGGTAGTCCTCATAGAACCTGCTGGTGCAGAAAATTGGGTAGATGTAGATCTAAATGGAAACATTATAAGAGGTAAATGTCATTTAGAGGATAGACTGACTGTAGGTAAAAATGCCTTTTTAAAAATACGCCCTGAGGACTTGCTGATCTTTGATCCCATTGACAAAGATCTATGCTGATAGGGATTGCCTTTTTGCAATCAGATAAAGTAATGCATTTCCCTCTATATCAAACTGCCTCTTTACCTCTACTATAAAGAAAAAGAGCAATAACCTTTTACGCACTAGATAATATTTACCTTTCCAGGTTTATTAATTTCACCCTCACAAATAATTTCCCTATCCAAAAATTGCCTAATGACCCAAAGATTTGTAAGTAGGTGTGAGGAAACCCTACATGTAGTAAAAGAAGAACTCCCCTCTGCAAGGGCTAGATAGAGAAGGATCTGGTCTGCCAGGTATCTATCTAGTGCCATTTTTTCTTTACAGTAGGCCATAAATTCAGAGAATGCCTCATCTGCTACAGCCTCAGAGGGCTTTCCCCTAGCACCTAGTGCAGAAAAGCCTGCTTTTATCTCACTGTCTATAAATAAAAAGGCAAATGAACCCTTTCCAAGGGCATTGGCCTCAACCTCCTCTATCTCTGCAAAAATGCCCATTTTTTTAAAATCCTCTTCTAATCTCTTTCTCTGCCTCTCCTTTACATGGGGTAGATTTGAGCTTGCAGAGATGCCTTTGATCTTTATAGAAGGTGCCTTTTCCCACCTTTTACTCACAAATTTATCCCTTGGATAGATAATGGCCTCTATCTCCCCCTTTCCAATAGGATAAAAACCCCACCTTTTTAAGGAGATATCAGCCACTGCCCCAATCCCCTTTACCATAGGCAAAAATACCTTCTCTATATAGTGAAAGCTAGGGCTAAAAGGGACGTGGGTCCCACCCTTAAGTGTTAGGTAGGACGGCTTGTCTGCAATGCACAAAACGGGCAGTAGTGTTTGAAAGATTAGGCTTATTGAGCCTGCACTGGCCTGCCTCTCAGCCACATCAAATGTATACCTTCCAGGATAGATCCCCCTAGGGGAAAAGAAAAGGCTTTGCGAGCCTATCTCTGCGCCTCTTACATCTGCCCTAGTAATTGTCTTCATGGCATAGACGCAGGTAAGGTGCTGGGGCCTTAGGCCGGGCTTTGGGCGATTTGCCCTAATATTTATAATATTAACGGGCCTTTTAAAAATTGCTGAAAGGCTTAAAGTAGTCCTTAGGATCTGCCCACCGCCTTCACCATATGCACCATCAATCGTAAGCATTATCCCAGACCCTGTTTTGCCAAATACCAAAGTCACTTTTTAAATAAGAATAACTTAACTTTATTTATTTTTCTGAAGGTATCTATAAAAATTTGCAAAGTAGACAAGGCCTGAGCAGACAGTAATTATCATTGCAATCCAGAGCAAAAACATACCTATCTTATGAAAATCTATCCCCAAATAGCGATAGTGGACAATTATTATCGATATAGCCAGCACTTGCAAACAAAATTTCCCCTTTCCCAAGATATTTGGCGTAATTATGATCCCCTCTGTTAAAAATATATTACGCAGCCCTGTGACGGCTATCTCCCTTGCAATGATGACAAAGGCCATCCACGCTGGCACCCGTCCCTGGGGGATAAGCATAATCAGGGCCGCTGTCACAAGTAGCTTGTCGGCCAAGGGGTCTAAAAGCTTTCCTAAGGTAGTTACCTGATTTCTCCTTCTGGCAAAGAAGCCATCCAAAAAATCGGTAAATGAGGCCAAAAGAAATAAAATGGCGGCCAACATTGAAGGAAGCCTCTGGGGGAGAGACAATAAAAATATGAGTATAGGGATTGATGTCAGACGGAGTAGGGTGAGGTGGTTTGCTATTGTCAAAATCTTTCCTGGTACAGGCATATTAAAAATCTGATTGATAAAGCCTTAAATAATAAAGCACTTTTTTTATATACTCCTCTACCATCGGTGGAAAGTCATCTTTGCCAATGGCCTCATCTGGGCCCAGTATATAGGCGGCCAAGCTCTGTGGGATGTTTCCATGAAATTTAGATAAGAGGTATTTCAGATATTTTGCCCCACCCTCTATATTATCAACGGGGGAGAATGGCTCCTTTACCCCCATCTCTTTGGCAGTGGATGGCAAAAGCTGCATCAACCCCAAGGCCCCCTTGGGAGAGACAGCCTCTGCATCAAAGTCAGACTCTACCTTAATTATTGCCTTAAGCAAGGCCGGAGAGAGCCCATATTTTTTGGCAACCCTCTTTATCAAGTCATCATAGACACTGGAGTAAGGCCTCTTCCAATATAATTTGTAGCGTCTGTCCATTGGAGAATCAGTGAAATGCCTTACCCCCTCTTCATCTATGTACATATAGATGTCTGCCCAACTATAGTTACAGAGGAAAATTAATAAAATAATGATAAAGACCCTACAAGATCTTCTCTCCAAGCCTTTGCCAATCATCTAAAAATCTCTTAAGGCCTATATCGGTCAAAGGGTGTTTGGAGAGCTTTTCAATTACCTTAAAGGGCACAGTAACAATGTCTGCCCCTAGGAGTGCGGCCTCTAGTACATGTATCGGATGGCGTACACTGGCCACTATTACCTCAGTAGGAAAATCATAATTGTCATAAATAGTAATGATTTGCTCTACCAAATCCATCCCATGGTGTGAGATATCATCCAAACGCCCTATGAATGGACTGACATAGGCAGCCCCTGCCTTTGCCGCCAAAAGTGCCTGAAGTGGGGAAAATACCAAGGTCATGTTTACCTTAACGTCTTTTAACGACAATGCCTTTGTCGCCTTAATGCCCTCTAAGGTCATGGGTATCTTTACCACGATATTGGGTGCCATTTTGGAGAGTTCAATTGCCTCCTTGACCATCCCATCTGCCTCAAGGCTTACAACCTCAACACTTACTGGGCCTTCCACTAAACTACAGATCTCCTCTATCAATGGACGGAATGCCCTTTTTTCTTTAGCAACTAGAGTAGGGTTTGTAGTTACCCCATCTGCTAGGCCCATCTCCTTTGCCTTCTTGATCTCTTCTATATTTGCAGTATCGACAAAAAACTTCATCTCCTCCTCCTTTTCATTTCTTCAAGATATCTTTCCTTGCATTCCTTTGAACAGAAATATACCCGCTTATTCCCTATTTTTACACTAATTGCCTTATCTTTTGGGATATAGGTGTCACATACAGGGTCTTTAACCAACTCATCCTCAAACTCCCTTGCGTCTTCCCCCCTTGGTTTAGGCCTCCATAGCCCCCTTAATAAGTAGTATATAATCAGGGCCAATATTGCATAAAAGACTAGTCTCATTAAGATACCCTTATTATCCACTCATTTGATGTCAAAATCGACAACAAATAGGCAAAACTCCTTTTAAAAACAGGGTGTATCTGTCTTCCTGCTATCTCTATAAGTGGAACCAAAACAAACCTCCTCTTATGCAACCTTGGATGTGGTATTATCAAATGGGGCTCATTTAATGTTATGTCATCAAATAACAATAAATCTAAATCTATCACCCTTGGCCCCTGCGGGATTGTTGGGCGCCTACCCAAAAGATATTCAATCTCTTTTAACCACTTAAATAGTTCCCTAAAGTTAAGTCCTGTCCTTATCTTTACCACCAAATTGATAAACCAAGGCTGCTCTACTACCCCTACAGGTTGCGTAAGGTAAAGGGAGGATACCCTGATAATCCTTGTCTGTGGCAATCCCTTTAAGAAGTCTAAGGCCCTTTGGCAGTTTTTCCTTTTGTCCCATAAATTTGAGCCAATCCCCACAAATGCATTGTGCATAGCAATTATTCAGTCAATCAGTTCAAGACTTGAAACTACTTACTGACTAACTGATATTTTTAAATTGGCCAATCTCTTGACCGCCTCTATTATCCTCTCTTTGGGCACTGTTAGCGCAATCCTTATATATCCCTCACCTGCATCGCCAAAGCCACTGCCTGGGGTAGTTACAATCCCTGCCCTTTCAAGTAAAAATTGAGAAAAGGAAGCAGAGCTATAGCCACTTGGCACCCTTGCCCAAAGGTAAAATGTTGCCTTTGCCCTTTGTACACGAAGACCTATATTCCTGAGGCCATCTATTAAGATATCCCTCCTCTCTTGAAATACCCCTCTATTTTTTTCTACTGCATCCTCACTTCCCTCTAGGGCAGCAATTGCTGCCCACTGAACTGCCTGAAAGACGCCTGAATCTATATTACTCTTAACCTCTTTTAAGGCCTTTATTACCTCAGCATTCCCCACGGCAAACCCAATGCGCCAACCCGTCATATTATAGGTCTTAGAAAGGGAGTGGAACTCTATGGCTATCTCTTTACTGCCTTTAACCTCTAAAAAACTTGGTGGCCTATAGCCATCATAGGAAAGCTCTGTGTAGGCAGCGTCATGGCAGACAATTATATTGTATTTTTTGGCAAATCTTTTTAATCTCTCAAAGAAATCCAAATCTGCTACTGCGGCTGTGGGATTGTTTGGGTAGTTGACAAATATGAGTTTTGCCCTTCTGGCTATATCCTCAGGGATCTTCTCTAAATCAGGCAAAAATCCATTCTCCTCAAGCAGTGGCATATAGTAGGGCCTCCCACCTGCAAAGATGGTCCCAATGTGATAGACAGGGTAGGCAGGATTTGGCACCAAGACAACATCACCTGGGTCAACAAATGCTAGGGGCAGATGCGCAATACCCTCTTTGGAGCCAATTAAGGCAATTACCTCCCTCTCAGGGTCTAAGTCCACACCAAAACGCCTTTTGTACCAGTCAGAAACGGCCCTTCTAAATGAAAAAAGTCCATTATATGAAGGATAGCGGTGATTTTCAGGGTCTTCGGCGGCCTCCTTCAACCTCTCTACAATATGTGGCGGGGTGGGTAAATCAGGATCGCCTACCCCAAGGTCAATTACATCCACACCCCTTCTTATCATCTCATTCTTCAAACGATCAATCTCTGCAAACAGGTATGGGGGAATCTGTTTTAGTCTTTGGGAAAATGAAAAACTCATTACTTTAATCCTAAAACATCTAACATATCATAGATTCCGTTTTTCTGGTGAATAATCCACTTTGCAGCCCTAAGTGCCCCACGGGCAAATGTCTCACGAGAGGAGGCACGGTGTATCACCTCAATCCTCTCCCCTAGGCCTGCAAAAAATATAGTGTGCTCTCCTACCACATCGCCACCCCGAAGGGCAAGCACCCCAATCTCCTCACTTTTTCTCTCCCCAACCATTCCCTTACGACCATAGGTAGCTACACTTTCTAGATCTCTGCCCAATGACTGTGCAATTAGCCTTGCCAGTTTCATGGCAGTCCCACTAGGTGCGTCCTTTTTCATCCGATGGTGCATCTCCAAGATCTCAATGTCATAACCCTCACCCAAAACCTTGGCAATCTCAGGCACTACCTTAAATAATAGATTTACCCCTACACTCATATTCGGGCTAAGCACACACCTCACAGAGGAGGCCATACCTCTAATCTCCTCCATTTCTTCTTCTGTAAAGCCTGTAGTGCCAATGACAATGGGTTTGTTATAATCCTTTGCCGCCTTTAAGTGGTTTAAAGAGGCTGTATGAAAGCTAAAGTCAATAATTACATCTGCCTTTTCAATAACCTCTCCTATCTCTCCTGAGACCTTTATGCCTATGGGCCCCAATCCCACCAATTCACCTACATCTTTGCCTATTTTTGAATGGTCTTTCCTTACAAATGCACCTACAAGCTCTAGGTCTTTATCTAAATGGACAAGTCTTATAACAGTACCTCCCATACGCCCTGTTGCACCAGCCACCACAGTCTTTATCATAATTCCCCCTATTTAATCAGGCCATATTCCTTTAGGTCTTCTTTCAACCTATTTAAATTTGTCTCAGACATAGGACACAGTGGTAGTCTCAATTCTGGATTTATCATCCCCATAAGGCCTAAGGCGGTCTTTACAGGGATGGGGTTTGTTTCATAAAACATTGCCTGAAATAAAGGAAATAGCTTAAAATGAAGACTTCTTGCCTTCTCTAGATCATTTTCAAAAAAGGCATGACACATCTCGCTTACCTCTTTTGGCATTACGTTACTGGCTACAGAGATTACCCCCGTAGCCCCAATGGATAACAGTGGCAGGGTGTTAAAATCATCGCCTGAAATTACTGTAATCTTGTCACCACAAAGTGAGATGATTTCACTTGCCTGCTTTAAAGAACCAGATGCCTCTTTAATAGCCACAATATTCTTTATCTCTGCCAGGCGGGAAACAGTCTTAGGTAAGAGATTAACACTTGTCCTTCCAGGCACATTGTAAAGTACTAGAGGGAAACCAGTCCTTTCTGCCAGATGTTTATAGTGTTGATAAAGACCCTCCTGGGTGGGTTTATTGTAATAGGGCGTAACCAAAAGGGCTGCATCTGCTCCCACTTCTTTGGCAAATTCTACTAAATCCAGTGCCTCCTTAGTAGAGTTTGAGCCTGCCCCTGCAATAACAGGCACCCTTTTTTTTGTCGTCTCAACACAGATTTTTACTACCCTTTTATGCTCTTCATGGGATAATGTAGCTGATTCCCCTGTTGTCCCAACAGGCACTAGGCCGTCTATACCCTGTTCTATCTGCCACTCAATAAAATTACGGTAGGCATCTTCGTCTACCTCCCCATCCTTAAAAGGCGTTACCAAGGCAGTAATTGCACCCTTAAACATCTCTTGCCTCCTTTTATTTTAAAGCTTCTTCAAATAACTTACCTTGATAGATAAGCCTTGCCTCCCCCTTTAAAAATACATCTTCAAAATCCCCCCCTCTTTTGCCAAATGATACCTCCAAATTCTCACCACCCTTTGTATAGACCCTCACCGGAGGACCTACCATGTCTAGGCAGTGGCAAATTAGGGAAGCAGCCACTGCCCCTGTGCCACAAGAGAGGGTCTCATCCTCTACTCCCCTCTCATATGTCCTTATTTTTATACTATTTTCCTCAATCCTTTTTACAAAGTCCACATTTGTACCTGCGGGATGAAAATGGGGATGAAATCTAATCTCCCTCCCTATCCTTTTTACATCTATATCCTCCAGGTCATTTTCTGGAAATATTATGGCATGTGGTACCCCAGTATTAATATAATGAAGGATAATCTCCTTATTGCCTATTTTTAGTGTCTTATTTAATTGGATCTCTCTGGGGTTAGGCATCTCTACCTTTACAAGGCCCCCTTCTACCTCTGCCCTTATAATGCCTGCCTTTGTCTCAAAACTTAGTTTATTTTTACAGATGCCCAAGGTGTAGGCCAACCTGGCTGCACAACGGGCCCCATTACCACACATCTCTGCCTCTGTTCCATCGGCATTATAAAAGCGCCACTTAAAATCAAACTCCTTTGATTCCTCAATAATGATCAGACCATCAGCCCCCACAGAGTACTTGGGACGGCAAAGGGAGATGGCAAGCTGGGAGAGGTCATATCTATTTAGTTTTTTGTCACGGTTGTCTATAAGGATAAAGTCATTTCCACTCCCACTCATCTTATAAAAATCAATATTCATCTCAGCCACTGGGGTATCCTATTTAGGCTTATTAGGTTTTCATAGGACTCCCTATCACGGATTATCCAGAATCTTTCTCCCTTTACCAACACCTCTGCTGGGCGGGGTCTAGAGTTATAGTTAGAGCTCATTGAAAAGCCATATGCACCACTGCTCATTATGGCCAGGAGTTCACCTGGATAGGTTGTTTCTATCTCTCTATCCCTTGCAAAAAAATCGCCAGATTCACAGATAGGCCCAACTATATCTGCTACAATGCTTGGCCTTCCCCTCTTTGAGCAAGGCCAAATGGCATGATAGGCATTGTAGAGGCTAGGCCTAATCAGATCATTCATCCCCGCATCTACTATGATAAAATTCTTCCCTTCTATTTTTTTGAAATAGAGCATCTTTGTCAACAAGATCCCAGCATTTCCCACAATAACCCTTCCTGGCTCCAAAATCAAGCAGCAGTCCATGTCTTTGGCAAGTTCTAATATGGCATTGGCATACTCATAGGGGTGTGGGGGGCTCTCTTCATGGTAGGGAATGCCTAGGCCACCGCCTATGTCTATGTAATTTAGCCTGATACCCATCTTTTTTAGGGCATTGTATAAGTCCTTAATCTGTTTAATTGCCTCTAAGAATGGGGCCAAGAGGGTAAGCTGGGAACCAATGTGGCAGTCAATCCCTATTACATGTAAATAGGGCATGCTAGCAGCCCTTTTGTAAAGCACCTCTGCCTTATTTATATCAATACCAAATTTATCCCTTTTTAGACCAGTAGAGATATAGGGGTGGGTCCTTGGGTCTATATCAGGATTTACACGGATGGCAATAGGCGCACTTTTCTTTAATGCCTTGGCACAACTATGAATAATTTCAAGTTCTTGTTCAGATTCAACATTAAACATGAGGATGCCTGTTTTCAATGCATATTCTATTTCTTCCTTGGTCTTCCCTACCCCAGAAAAGACGATTTTATCCGGACTCACACCTGCCTTTAGTGCACAAAAGAGTTCTCCCCCAGAAACAATATCCATGCCAGCACCCATCCTTGCCATAAGCCTTAATATGGCCAGGTTGCTATTGGCCTTGACAGAGTAACAGATGAGGTGAGGGATATTTGAAAATGCATCATTAAATATATTAAAATGGCGGGTTAAGGTGGCATGGCTATAGATGTAACAAGGGGTTCCTACTGCCTTGGCTATCTCGTTTACGGGTACAGATTCTGCGTAAAGTTCCCCGTTTCTATAATAGAAGTGATGCATATTTCCTCCCTCTAAGGTCTCACCTCAAGCATCTTTGATCTCTGCCCTAGTTTTCCTTTGTAAAAGCCCACTACCTGATAAAAATAGATATTTCCAGGGTGTATATCTCTATCTATCCAGCTCACTACACCCTTTTTCTCTCTAATTCTAATCTCTCCAATCTCTAAGAGCGGGCAACCCTTGCAATTTCCCTTAAATATTTTAAAGCCCTCTGCCTTTCCATCAGAATATCTCCAAGTCAATTTTATCTTTCCCTCTATAATTTGACTGGAAAATTCAGTAATTTTTGGCAGTTTCTCCTTTGGCATTACAAGTGGCGTTTTGATGCCACAAGAAAAAACAAGGATATAAAAAATAATAGACAACCTCCACACCCATTTTTATAACTTTTTAACCCAAATTATGCAAGAATTTTAAAATAATAAAGAGAGGGCTTTTAAAGATGCTAAAAACAGGGTAAAAAATCATTAATGAAACGATCGCTAAGGACAGGATTTGGCTTTGGTTTAACCTCAGGTATAAAGATGACTTATACCATTAGGGAGATATTTAGAAAAAGTGTAGAGAAGAATCCAGATTCAACCTTTTTGGAGATGTGGAATGGGGAGGTCTATGAAAGTTTTAGTTATAAGGAGATAAAAGGATTTGTAGAGAGGCTTGGGGCAGGACTGATCAAATTGGGGATTGGTAAAGGGGAGAAGATTGTTCTTCTGGCAGAGAACTCCCCTGAATGGGTGGTGTGCTTTTTGGCCATTGTCAGTGGGGGATGGGTAGTTGTTCCCTTGGATAAGGAGTTAAAGGCAAAGGAGATTTGTAAATTGATTGAATTCTCTGATGCGAGGATTATCTTTGTCTCAAAAAGTCTATTTCACAAGTTAGAGCACTTAAAGATCAAGCATTTTCGCATTTATTTTGTAGATGACCTAAGAGGCCAGGAGAAGATAGATAATGGCTTGGCCTCACTCATGGAGGCAGATGATTTTATTGAAAGGTTTAATTCTATTGAATTAAATGAAGACGATCTGGCCTCTATTGTATTTACATCTGGTACTACTGGGGCATCTAAGGGGGTAATGCTTACCCACAAAAATTTTGTAAGTGATGTGATCTCTTCCTGCAATCGGGTAAACATCAAGGGCAGTGATGGCATGCTTCTAATACTTCCCCTTCATCATACCTTTCCCCTAACCGCTGGCCTCCTCTCTCCATTGTATAAAGGGGCAAGGATTATCATAGAAAATAACAAAAAACGCATATTAAAGACCATGCAGGAAAGGAGGCCTACCTACCTGTTGGGTGTGCCCAAGCTATTTCAATTATTTTATGAGGCCATGGTATCTGAGGCAAGAAGGCAGGGCAAAGAGGGGGCGTGGCTTAGGGGGATAGGCCTAGTAAGGAGGATAAAGGAGCTTACAGGGATAAATATTGGCCGCCTTGTCTTTAGGGGCCTGCACAAAAAGATGGGTGGGAAGGTAAAGCTCTTTATAAGTGGTGGTGCGCCCCTTAATCCTGAACTTGCAAAAAAATATGCATACTTAGGGATCCCCCTGCTTCAGGGGTGGGGTATGACAGAGCTTTCCCCAGTGGGTACATCCTTTTCATTTTCTAAATGGCGTTTTTATTTCACCAAATATTATGAAGATAGATTCTCATCTATTGGCCCACCAATAGAGGGCCTAAAGATAAAGTTGATTGATAATCCAAGGAAAAATCTGTATGTGAACTTGGGTGGTGAGGGTGAATTGGTGGTCTCTGGTCCTATGGTTACACCTGGCTATTACAAAGACAAAGAGGCAAACAAGTCATCGTTTATCTACATTGGAAATGAGGTATGGTTTAAGACAGGGGATATAGGGAGGGTGGATGATGAAGGGAATTTTTATATTGTGGGGAGGGATAAATATATAATTGTTACACCAGATGGAAAGAATATCCATCCAGAGGAGGTAGAGGAGGTACTAAACAAAAGCCCCCTTATTCAGGAGTCCTTGGTATTGGGTCAGAGGTCCTCTCAGGGAGAAAGGGTTGTTGCCATCATTTGTCCAGATACAAAAAACCTTTTAAATTTTTTCAAAGAAAATGGCATCCCCTTCAGTTGGGACTCTATCTATGAGGAAATCCATAAGGAGATGCAGCGGCTGCTCAAGGACATCTCTCCTTATAAGTGGCCATTAGACTTTGCCATTACCCACTACAATAAGGATGGATTTGAGACATTTGAGAAGACAACCACCCTTAAGATTAGGCGTGAACTCTATAAATTCCCTACTCACCGCAGTTATAAGAGCCTAAAGAAGGGTGGTTGGAGAAGGCTATTCTTTGAGAAACTCAAAAGCTGATATAGACTAAAATTCCTTGGCGGCATACTCAATCAGCTTATTCTGGAACGATATTATACCACTGCGGAGTTGGATAATATTAGCAAGAAGTAATTCCTCAAGCCCTTCATTGAATTGTCCCTCACTAAATTTGCCTTTTAACAATACTTTTAATGTGCTCAATGAGAGCGAGCGCCTTTCTTTTAGCACTCTTAAAATCTCTTTAGCAATCCACTCAAGGTTTTCAAAGGAACTGCAAATTTCCTGTACCATCTTTTTTATAATCTCCTCTACATCCTCAAGGGCTACAGGGCCCTTTCTCCCTTTTAGCTCCATAGCCAGGGAGTTAATCAATGAGGGGTTTCCGCCAAGTGCCCTTACTGTATATTCCTCTGCCAGCACATCCGCTTCAAGCCCTTGCTGCCTTAGTAGTTGGCGAAATAACTCCTTGCTCCACTCTTCAGCTAGCTCCTCAACATATTTTTCTTCAAGGTAAGAGGTAAGATACTTGCTCATCAGCCTATAAAAAGTATAATCACTGCTAGATAGTATTCGAATAGGATATCCTTTTGTTAAGTTAAAACCCCATTCTTGGGATTTAGAAAAGTGGGTCATAAAAGAATCAAGCAATACATTAAACCTTTGTTCACTTTTTATCGGAACTCCCTTCAGGAAATTCTGAAATTCATCGTAAATTATTACCAATCTTGTGTTATCCTCTTCACACACCTTGCAGGTCTCTTCCTCAATCCTCCTCAAGATTAAAGAAGGCCTTGCTTGATGCAACAACTTAATATTATCCTCGGTAGTAAGCTCTTCGATAAATTCTTTGCCCAAAATTTTAATTCCAAAGGCCTTAAGAACTTTCTCTATATTTTCTTTCCAGGCCTTTTCCTTTAGACCTTCACGATATTGAACTAAGAGGTCTATCAGGAGATCTTCTGCTGATCCGTAAGGGCCACGAAACTCAACATAAACAAATCTCGTCTTTTCAACACCTTGTTTTAAGAGTTCCTTAAGGATAGAGGTTTTTCCTACCCCTTTAGGTCCAATAAGGGCAAGGACCCTTCTTGATCGGGGGGTCTCCTCTCCGGGTAGAGGAAATTGCGAGATCCGATTCTTTAGGTCACTGAGATAGTCTTCTCTATCTATAAAGATCATCAATAAACAATAATACAAAAGATTCAAAAAAACAAGCTGATTATGTCAGACCCCTTACATTGTTAAAAATTTTGGACTATATCTTTTAAATATGCTCCTTTGTATAAGAGATCTAAATACCTGGTTTTATACCAAGGAGGGCATAATCAAGGCAG
>JAGGTC010000213.1 GCA_021163945.1 Deltaproteobacteria bacterium
ATCCTAAATGGGGTGTTAATACTGTATTCAATCAGAAAAAAAAATATAACAAATCTAAAGGTATCCCATACACCCTTCTTTAAGGCATAATCTCTATAGGGAGAGAAGATGGCACTGATGATAGAAAGGCAAAGGAAAAGAAGTAGTGCCTTATCAAGGCCAGAGAGGGATATTTTATCTCTATATATAATATTTTTTGTGAGGAAGATGAGTGTTGCAAGAATAAATGCTATGTTCTTTGGGGCCTCAAAAAGTGGCAGTGAAAATAGGGTTAATAGGATAAA
Organism: Deltaproteobacteria bacterium; assembly: GCA_021163945.1. GTDB lineage: Bacteria > Desulfobacterota > Desulfofervidia > Desulfofervidales > DG-60 > JAGGTC01. The sequence continues at coordinate 285 of JAGGTC010000213.1, forward strand.
GATATAAAGTGCCTTATTAAACAGATTCTCTATAATTCTAATTTTAAATTCAAGCACGCTCCTCTATCTTTTTGGCCTCTTCAATAAGCATTATTGGGATGTCATCCTTGATAGGGTAAAATAGCTTACACTTATCACATATTAGACCCTCTCCATATGGTCCCTCTTTTACATAACGCAGATCCCCCTTGCACTTAGGGCATGCCAAGATATCTAGTAAATCCTTACTAATAGGCATCTCTTCCTCCTATAATTTTATCCTTAATAAGTCCTGGGCAATAATAAGGGGTCCATCATATTGTGTCCTGCATTTGGCTACTGGATTGGCTCTATCACACTCTGGATAGAGGTGAGTAAGGATCAGACACCTACAGCCTGCCTCCTTTGCAATCCTTCCAGCAATAGCAGGTGTTAGATGACCACTTACCTTTTGCGGAAAGGATGCCTCACAAATAAAGATATCTGCCCCCCTTGCAAGTGATACAAGTGTGTCTGTCTCCTCTGCATCCCCTGAATAGGCCAATACCCTTCCCCCTGCCTCTATTCTGTAGCCTTGACTGTTTTCTGTATGAAAGGTAGGGAATGTATTTATCAAGATGTTATTTTTGATTATCTTCTCATAGGGGGGGACCTCTGATAAAATTGCCTTTTCCTCAGATACAACAACCCACTCTCCATAGGCCATCTTTAGTTTCTCATAAAAGTCCAAAAAGCCCTTAGGGCCGAGGATAGAGACAGGCCTATTACGTCTAAATTGTGGCTCATTTTTGGCGGCAAACAAAAAATGGACTAGATCGGCCACATGATCAGGGTGAAGGTGGGTATAAAGGATTATGTCTATCTTTGAAAAGTGGATATTTGCCTTAAGCAACTGCCTCAATGTCCCTGGTCCAGTATCCATAAGCAGATGTGTATTTTCTATCTTTACCAAGATGGCTGGAGAGGCCCTGAGTAAAGAAGGGACACCTGTACCAGAACCTATAATGATAAGCTCCATATCTTAAATTAGGTTTTTACCTGCACTATAAATTTTAGATAGAATATCAGGGTGTTTCTCTATCTCCCCCTTTGCATCAAAACCAGGATAAAGCCAGCAGTTTTTTAGCCTAAAGCCTATGGCGTTTAAAAAACACCTCACTGTAAGCATTGCCCCCTCAAATACCTTTTTCCCCTTAGTGCCAGCCACTGATATGAAAAAGGCAGGGCGAAAATTATTGTTATTAGAGATCTTCCTTTTATACCATAGGGCCTGGCAGCGATCTATCAAGGTCTTAATCTGGGCAGTTACACTGTAAAAATATATAGGTGAGGTCAAGACCAAACACTCTGTATTAATAAATGCCTTATAAATAATGTCCATATCATCACAGATAATACACTCTCCTGTCTTCTCACACTCACCACAGGCCAGACAAGGCAATATCTTCAATTCCCTCACATATATCCTTTCTATCTTGTGACCACTCTCATTTGCCCCTTTAAGGAATTGATTAAGCAATAAATCTGTATTTCCATCCCTCCTAGGGCTTCCATAGACCCCTAGTACCCTCATCCTATACGCCATCTACAAAGACACGCTCCTCTGAAGGTAGCCAGTCATCAGGATTCATTAGATAATCACGTACATCTGCAAGCATCAAATAGTACCTCCTCATGGCATAAGAAAGCCCTATATAGCACCTCTTTGCCAATGGTTGAATGGCCTCCCTCTCCATCTCATCTAAAAATGTGAAATATTCCTCCTCTGTCTTCATGGCCAACTCCAGGAGCTTAAGGTCATCTGGCCAAACATGCACAGTCCCACTATATATCTGGCTTAGACCTTCAAAGGGGCTCTTCTTACACTGCCCTGGCTCCCAAAGAAAACGATCAATACGCCATCCATATCCCTTCTTAAAGGCATTATATATTTGATTTACCCTTAATAGCTGCCTCCCCTTTTCCTCGGCCAAGATATCAAATACCCTCTTACAGAGCGGATGCATTGCCTTCTCCTTTGCCTGGATATAAAACTCCTTTGCCCTTTCCCCTTTCTCCATTATCTTTTTTAAAATATCTAGTGTATTTCTACCCTCCATGGCTTACCCCTATAATGAATTTTCTTTAGTTTTTCCAATAGGCTATAGGGAATACGCAAGTCCCCATAGCCTGTGCCTAATTCTACCCCCTTTTTATTTTTACCATGAAAATCTGAGCCCCCAGTAATTGCCAGATCAAAATCCCTTGCCAATTCTAAATAATTTTTTATTTGAGGAGGGCTATGGTCTGGATAATAGACCTCTATGCCCATAAGGCCACAGTCTTTTAATCTCTTGACAAACCTCCTTAGCCCCTGCTCATCTAGGTGTAGGGTATAGGGGTGGGCCAAAACAGGCAGGGCATTTGCCTCTATCAACATTTCTAAACACTGCTCTGGTGTAATACGTTCCTTTTCTACATAAGCTGGCCTCCCCTTCTTTAGATACTTTTCAAATGCCTCTTCAAGGCTATTTACAATGCCCTTTTTGATAAGTACCTGTGCAATATGGGGACGACCTATCTGACCACCACCAGAGGCAGCTACTACCTCTTCATAATCAATATGGATACCCAATCCCTGCAGTTTTTTTATAATCTTTGGGTTTCTCTCAGCCCTTGCCTCTTGCAGTACACAAAGCCTCTTTAAGAAATTCTTATCCTCATAATCTACGAAATAACCCAGGATATGAAGGGTCCCCTTCTCAAAATAGGCAGAGACCTCTATGCCTGATATTACCTCTATACCCAATTTTTCCCCTGTAGTTATTGCCTCTTTATTGCCTGCCACTGTATCATGGTCTGTTAGGGCAATGGCTGAAAGCCCCTTTTTCTTAGATAGTTTTACTACCTCTTCTGGGCTAAATGAACCATCAGATGCAGTAGAGTGTGTGTGTAAATCTATAAGCCTCATCTAAAACTCGGTAAACTCTCTTTTACGGAGTAGGGTTAAATCTATCTCCCCTGTCCTGGGGTCTGGGATTAAACCCCACTCCTCCATTGCCGTTGCACCTATGATTGCATCTATTTCGCGTCCATGCTCATCCTTTCCTAATCCTTTTACAGGGTGGGCCTTTATATCAAACTCTAACCCCTCTATCATGCAATTTAGTCCACAGGCCTCACTTATTTTAAAAGAACGACCTCCCAAGCCTACTTCAAATGGGGCCGTTTTCCACCTGATTTTTGAGGCCAGTCCCTCCCTCACATATGATCTAAGTGAGCCTGTATCAAATAAAACAAGGGCATCCTTCCCATCTATCTTAATGTTCTTGAATGTTCTAGCCATCTTTAACCCTGCGTTTGTCCAGTGCAAAATCAACAATTTCATCCATCCGTTCTACCAAGACAAATTTCATTTCCTGTTTTACATCCTCTGAAATCTCTTTTAGATCCTTATCGTTCCTTTTGGGTAAGATCACATATTTTATCCCTGCCAAGTGGGCAGCCAAGACCTTTTCCTTTATCCCCCCCACTGGCAAGACCAAGCCACGTAGGGTGATCTCCCCTGTCATAGCCACATCGCTCCTGACAGGCCTATTTTTAAGGAGTGAGACCAAGGCTGTGCAAATGGCCACACCGGCAGATGGCCCATCCTTTGGAATGGCACCTGAGGGGACATGGATATGAATATCATTATATTCATAGAAGTCCTCGGGGATGCCCAATTTTTTTGACTGAGAGCGTACATAACTGAGGGCCGCCTCTGCAGACTCCTTCATTACCTCGCCCAATGAACCAGTAAGGATAAGCCCCTTTTTGCCTTTCATCTTTGTTGCCTCTATAAAGATGATCTCACCACCTGATGGGGTCCAGGCAAGCCCTGTAGCTACACCTGGTGCCATAGTCCTTTCTGCCACCTCAAAATAAAACCTTTGGGGCCCTAAAAATTCCTCCAAATTATCTGGTGTTACAACTATTGAGACATCCTCCCCCTCTGCTATCTTGGTGGCAACCTGGCGGCAGACAGATGCAATCTCACGCTCTAGGTTCCTTAGCCCTGCCTCCCTTGTATAGTATAAAACAATGTTTTTTATAGCCTCATCCTCAAAACGTAGGTGCCTTTCTGTAAGTCCATTTGCCTCCAGTTGCCTAGGGATAAGATATTTTTTTGCAATCAAGACCTTTTCGGCCACGGTGTATCCAGCCAGTTCCAGCACCTCCATCCTGTCCCTTAAGGGCATAGGGATGGTATCAAGTATATTTGCTGTGGTAATAAACATTACCTTAGAAAGGTCAAACTCTACCCCCAAGTAATGGTCTACAAAGGCATAGTTCTGTTCTGGATCCAGTACCTCTAGCAGTGCCGCAGATGGGTCCCCCCTAAAATCTAGTCCCAATTTGTCTATCTCATCCAACATAAAAACGGGGTTGTTAGAGCCCGCCTTTTTTATACCTTGGATTATCCTACCTGGCATGGCCCCTACATATGTACGCCTATGCCCCCTGATCTCTGCCTCATCACGAATGCCACCTAGAGAGATACGGACAAACTTACGGCCTAGGGCCTCAGCAATTGCCTTGCCCAGGGATGTCTTTCCAGTGCCTGGGGGCCCAACAAAACACAGGATAGAGCCCTTTGCATCAGGCTTTATTTTTCTTACTGCCAGATATTCTAATATCCTCTTCTTTACCTTCTCAAGGTTATAATGATCCCTGTCCAAGATGCGCCTTGCCGCGGCTATATCCAGATTATCCTTTGTGCTCTCTTGCCAAGGCAGTTCCAGAATCCAATCTAGGTAATTTCTTGCTACTGTATACTCAGGATAGGCTGGGTTCATCCTGGCCAGCCGATTGATCTCCCTTTCTGCCTCCTTTCTTGCCTCTTGAGGGAGCTTCTTTTTCTCTATTTTTGCCTTTAATGCCTCAATCTCTGCCTCATATTCATCCTTTTCCCCCAATTCCTTATGGATGGCCTTAAGCTGCTGCCTTAGGAAGAACTCTCTCTGGGCCTTATCCATATCTGCCTTTACCTGGCTTTGAATCTTGTTTGCAAGCTCTAGGGTCTCGATCTCACGATTGAGCAGTCCCATTACCTTTAGCAACCTCTGTTTTACATCAAATGTCTCTAGTATCTCTTGTTTATCCGATTTACCAATATTTATCGTAGAGGCTACCATATCTGCCAGTATTCCAGGTTCATCTATGTTTGTAGCCACCATATCCAACTCTGGGGGCAGTGCCGGAGAGAGCTCAATTACCTTATGGAAGAGACCACGCACATTTGTAACCAGTGCATCTAACTCAACATCCTTTTTATACTCGTCATAGTGGGGGATTACCTTTGCCTTAAGATAAGGCTCCTTTGAGATGTAGTCCTCTACAGTAACCCTTGCCAGCCCTTGTATCAGTAGCCTCAAACCAGCCTCTGGTACTTTAATCATCTTCATAATTGAGGCAGCACAACCTACTTTATATAGATTCTCTGGGGGTCTCCCCTCCTCATCTTTTACAGTAAAAAGGCCTATTATCTTATCCCCACTCAGGGCATCATCTACCAGTTTAAATAGAGGCTCCTCCATTACCATAAATGGAAGCACCATATGGGGGAAAAGCACTATGTCCTTGGCTGGCAGTATAGGGAGCTCCTTTGGGATAGGGGTCTTTGTCATTATTCACTTACCTCGATATCTTTTATTACCTTTATCTTCTTCTTATTTAGCCTTATTTGTAAAAGGCCATCCTTGTAGGTAGCTGAGATATCTTGGGTATCTACAGGTACAGGTAGGCGGAGCAGGCGTTCAAATGGACCATAATTTATCTCCATTTGATGATATTTACAAGAACCCAGCTGAGGGGAGCGATTTCCATAAATTCTAAGAACGTTTCCCTTTAGGGTTACCTGTATATCCTCCCTTTTTAAACCAGCTATATCCACAACAATAATCAATTCCTCTCCTGTTTCAAATACATCTGTTGCAGGCAAAAAGTGTTTGGGGATCATTAAGGGGAGAAGGCTTGTTTGGAACATAGAATCCATAAACTCCCTTATTCTCTTGTGAAACTCGTCTATCTCCTTCTCCATCTCAGAGATGGGTTCCATAAGTGCCTCCTTAAATAGATTCTGGCTCCTTTCTATGTATTATAACTAAGACCTTTAGTCAAGCTTTCCCTTCACAACTTGTGCAAATTTTGTTAAAAAAAAGATAATGAGGATCTTATTGACAAACGATGATGGTATATATGCCCCTGGACTGCTTAGTCTATATAATGCATTTTGCCAATCTCATGATACATCTGTTGTAGCCCCAGAGGGTGAGCAGAGTGCCGTTGGACACGCCATCTCTATAAGCTCCCCCCTACGTGTAAAGGAGGTATATAGAAATGGCAAGTTCTATGGCCACGCAGTAAGCGGTACCCCCGCTGATGCCGTTAAGATAGCCATCCATGAAATACTTAAAGAACCACCAGATATAGTCATCTCTGGTATCAATCTAGGCCCTAATGTGGGCATTAATCTACTCTACTCCGGGACTGTCTCAGCAGCGACTGAGTCTGCCATCTTGGGCCTGCCTGCCATTGCTGTATCATTAAATACCTATAAAGAGCCAGATTTTAGTCATGCTGCAAGGTTTATAAAGATATTTATAGAAAAGGTAAAATTGCCAAAGGGGATATGCCTCAATATAAATATCCCAGCACTCCCTGCCTCAAAGATAAAGGGTATTGCCTTTACAAGGCAGGCTACTGCACCTTTAAAAGAGCGGTTTGAAAAACGCATTGACCCACACAATCGTATATACTATTGGCAAATAGGGAATGGCTTCTTAAGTGATGTTGGTAAAGACACAGATGTCTATGCCCTCTCCCAGGGGATGATCTCCATTACCCCCATCCACTATGACCTTACCCACTACCCTACCTTAGAGGGCCTATTAAAGACAACCCGATTTAAAGATCATCCCCTTTAGGTCATTGGTAAACTTTAATTCAACCTCTAGGAGGCATTTTAGGTGCTCAAAGATAATGCCCTTATGGATAGGCATATCCCTCCCTACCTTATCCTCTGTCCTTTTGATCCAATCAATGACCTCCTTTAAGTGCTTGATCCTTCTATCAATAAGTTGATTTACCCTCCTTTCTGAGGGAAACTGGTTCAGAAAATACAAGGCCAAATCAAGGTTAAAGAATGGCCTTTCCAAGAATAAAAAGTTTCGGATAAGTAGCCCTTGAAGCCTCCTCTCTCCTTTCTTTGTTAAATGATAGACACGGCGCTCAGGTCTTCCCCCTTCCCTCTCTGTATCATATTCTAAGTAGCCATCTTTGTGTAACTTTTCCAGTGTGTAATAAATAGAGGTAAGGGTAATATTGGTTAATGGCCTAATCTCCTCCTCAATTATCTTTTTCAATTCATAACCATGTTTTGGCCCCTCTTTGAGAAGGCCCAAAAGGATAAGTTCTAACTTCATTTTTTCTCCAATTATAAAGCTATTATATTTAACAAAAGGATAGCCGATTTAACCATATCATTCAAGTGAATATACTCCTTATTTGTATGTACCTTTTTCATCCCCGTTCCCATAATTACACTTACAATTCCCTTACTATTAAAGATATTGGCATCGCTACCGCCGCCGGTAGTCTTTAATGCCATCTTTATACCTATCTTCTCTGCCGCTCCCTTAATAATTTTTATTAAAGGGTGGTCTTCCCTAACCACCATTAAGGGATAATCATCTATGACATCAATATTGACCAAGGGTGCATTCTTTTTAAATGTATCTATAATAAGATTTGTTTGCCTTTCTAGTTTCTCTTTACTATGACTCCTTACCTCACCCTTGATCGCTGTCTTTGCAGGGACTATATTTGTGGCCTTTCCCCCCTCTATTATACCCACATTGCAGGTAGTCTCTTCATCAATCCTTCCCCATTTTATCTGACTTATGGCCTTTGATGCAAGGAATATAGCATTAACCCCCTCCTCTGGGTGGAGCCCAGCGTGGGCCTCTTTCCCTATAACCTCAATAAAAAAACGATTTGCCATAGGGGCACGATTAATTACCTCTGATATCTCACCACCGTCTAAAACCAGCCCCCATTTTGCCTTAATGAGGGAATAGTCCAGGTTTTTTGCCCCCAAAAGGCCAATCTCCTCACAGACAGTAAAAACTGGCTGGATGGGGCAATGCCTTAAGCCCCTCTCTTTTATGACCTCTAAGACCTCTAATATAATGGCTATGCCAGACTTATCATCTGCCCCCAAGATTGTCTTCCCATCGCTCTTAAATAGCCCATCCTCAAACTCTACCTTTACCTTCTCACCTGGCCTCTGGACGGTATCCAAATGGGCATTTAACAAGATTGGCTCTTTATCTTTTAGACCATCTACCCAGGCAATCAGATTCCCACTATCCCCCTTTGTCCTTTTTTCTGCCCCATCTTCCTCATATGCTATGCCCAATACCTCAAGCCTCTTCTTTACATAAGAGGCCACTAGTCCCTCTAATTGTGATGGGCTATCCAGAGATACCAATTCCAAAAATGTCTCCTTTAAACGTTCTTCATTGACCATCTTCTATTATCACCTCTACCTCTTTTATAAAAGTTGGTTGGGCCTTTTTTATAATAAATCTAAGGCCATTATATTTAAAGCCCTCACCTGTTTTTGGAATACGCCCTAAATACTTAAGGATGAAGCCATTTAGGGTCTCATATTCACCTAAGGGCAATTTAAATGGCAACTGTTCATTGAGCTGTTCTATCTCCATACGTGCCTTGATCAAAAATCTATTATCTCCTATTTTTCTAAAAAAGACTGGGCTCTTCTCATCCTCATCTATGATCTCACCCATGATCTCCTCAAGCAGGTCCTCGATTGTCACAATCCCCACAGCCCCACCATATTCATCTACTACTACTGCTAGGGGCTGTCTCAACTGTTGCATCTCCCTCAAGAGTTCATGAACAGGCTTTGTCTCTGGTACAAACTGAACACTGCGGATAAATGGCCTTATTGAGGACTTTAGATCAGGGGGGTCAATAAAGTCAAAGCTATGGATTATGCCTATAATATTGTCTACTCGCTCATGGTAGACGGCCAAACGGGTATAACGGTAGCGATGAAAAAGCTCTATGGCCTCTGAAACTGTAGCCTTATCAGATATAGAGGCCACTTCAATCAGTGGAATCATGGCCCGTTTGACGTCTGTTTCGGTAAATGTAAAGAGTCGGGTAAGTAACATACGCTCTTTGTGTGTCAATTCTATTTCATCCTCATCCTTTTGAATGAGAAACTTAAGTTCCTCACGTGTAAAAAATGGCATCTTTTTAAAGGAACCCCCACTAATCCTTAAGATTAACCTAGTGATATTTGAAAAGATAAGCACAAGTGGGCTAAGGATTATAGATGCCCCCTTTATCCCATAAGACAAATAAGGTGCAATTTGATTGGCATAGCGCCTAAATAGTGTTTTTGGGATGATCTCACCAAAAATAAGGAGTACTGGGGGTAGCAAGCAGATGGAGACAATCTCACCATGGCTGCCCAAGGTATAAAGCAGAAAGGCCGTCAAGAGGGCCGTATTAGAAATTACACAAATATCAGTGCCTAAAAGGGTAATAGAGAGGAGGTACTCTGGCCTTTCTAAAAAATATAAGGCCAATTTGGCACCCCTTACCCCACTGTCTGCCTTGTATTTTAGCTTTTTTGGATCAATTGAGACAATGGCAATCTCTGAGCCAGAAAAGAAGCCCTCTAAAAGAAGCAATACTATAAAAATTACTAGCCAAGACATCTTAGTTTATCATATTCATCATAAATCTCACCAAATAGCTCCTCAAGCAGGTCTTCAAGGGTAATTAGACCTACTACCTTCCCATATTCATTTACTACTATGGCCATATGTATTCTCTGACGTTGCATCTCCCAGAATAGGTCCTCAGCCCCCTTTGATAAGGGAACAAAATAGGCTGGATGGATCATCCTCTTTAAATCAGATAATTTACCACCTCTTTCTGAGAGGCCAATTAGGTCATTGATATGCAATATGCCTACAATCTCATCTAATGATTTTTTATAGATGGGGATGCGGGAAAAAAAGCGGGACTTTAAGATTGGTATCAAATGGGACAGGGGTGTGTCTAGGGATAATGCAAATATATCCCTCCGCTGCGTCATCACTTGGGATACCTTTAGTTTACGAAAACGTAAAAGATTGGCAATGAAGTCACGCTCCATTGTCTTTATATCCCCCTCTTTATAGCCACGTTCTACTAAATAGATGAAATGCTCATCTAGGAGATTTGGTTTGACACCAGTCTTGGGAAATGGCCTTAATACTATACTTACTATCTGTTTAATGAACCAACGTAGGGGTGAGACAAGGTGCATAAATGTCTTTAAGGGGGAGGCAGCCAATAAGACAAAGTTTGTTGCCCTTGTAAATGCCAATGCCTTTGGAATAATCTCTGCAAATAGAAGTAATACAGGGGTCATAAGTCCAATACTGACCCATTTCCCATTTTCTCCATAGATTGCTATGGCGATGGATGTAGCCAAGGCAGAGGCGGCTACATTTACGGACTCATTGCCTATCAGGATAGATGTAAGCAATTGGTCTGGGTGGGCAAGTAGGTGGGCGACCCCCTTTCCCCTTTTTTCTGTCTCCTTCAGTTTTAAGACCTCAAACCTTGTTAAAGAGAAGAAGGCCGTCTCAGATGCAGAGAAGAAGGCAGAAAAGAGGAGCAGAAAAATAATAAGCAAAAACTTTATGAACAATATAGTAATCAAGGCAATCCTATATTTATAATCTAAGGTACATTAAGGTACCCTGTCAAGAAAGATAATTAAGTAATATCCTCTAATAGTCTTTTCCATTCCCCCTCTTCCATACTAAAGGCATGTTTGTAATCAGGAAATATACCAGATTCTACTTCATCTTTAAACTGTTTGATGGCCTCCCTAATTTGAGGGGCCAAGTGGGCATAGACCTTGACAAATCTTGGTACAAATTTTTCAAAAAGACCTAAAATATCATGTATTACCAGCACCTGACCATCACAATGAGGCCCTGCCCCTATACCAATTGTAATAAGGGATGTGCGCTCTGTAATGGCCTTTGCCAATTGATATGGGATACACTCCAATACCACACCAAATGCCCCAGCCTCCTCCAAGGCAGAGGCATCCCTTAACAATTTTTTTGCTGAGGCAAGGTCCCTTCCTTGAACACGGTATCCACTGAGTTTGGAGATACTCTGGGGGGTAAGGCCAATATGGCCCAGGACAGGAATGCCTGCCCTTACAATACCCTGCACCTTATCAGCCATCTCCTCACCACCCTCCAATTTCACCGCATCACAACCTGCCTCTTTTATAAATCGCCCTGCGTTTCTAATTGCCTCCTCCTTGGAGGCCTGATATGACATAAATGGCAAATCACCTACCAGAAATGCATGTCTTATTCCCCTCCTCACGGCCTTGGTATGATGGAGCATCTCCTCCATGGTCACAGGTACAGTTGAACTATAGCCTAGGATCACCATCCCAACTGAATCCCCTACTAGTACCATATCAATCCCTGCCTCATCTATCATCCTGGCCATAGGTTCATCATAGGCAGTAAGCATTGTAATCTTCTCACCACTCCTCTTCTTTCTTTGCAGGTCTAACAGTGTAATACCCACTAAGGCCCCCTAATAAATGATCTTGCCAATCCTTGACCACCTGATATTAACAAATGGCCTTTCCCACGACCAATAGATTATAAATGCCTTTCCTTCGATATATCTGCGGTCTACAAACCCCCAAAATCGACTATCATAACTCCTATCACGATTATCACCCATCACAAAGTATTTATCTTTTGGGACTACTACTGGCCCAAAATTGTCACGAGGACTTACTATCTTTGGATAAATATAAGGGTCAGAATAAAAGGCATGTGGATTTGAATAGGGTTTACCATTAATATAGACCTGTTTATTTATAATCTCTATCTCATCCCCAGGTAGGCCAATAACCCTCTTAATAAAGTCTTTGCTTCTATCCAGAGGAAAGACAAAGACAATGACATCTCCACGTTTTGGTGAATTAAACCTCACTATAAATTTATTGATAAAGGGTATTTTTATTCCATAATAAAATTTGCACACAAGCAGGTGGTCCCCGATAAGCAATGTAGGCTCCATGGAGCCTGAGGGTATCTTAAATGCCTGGACAAAAAATGTCCTGATAAATAAGGCCAAAATAAGGGCTATAAAGATAGACTCTGCCCAATCCCTAAGTTTACCCTTTTTTCTCTCTATCTCATTCAACCTAAATCCCTAGATTTTGCTTTGCTAGATAGCAGGCCCCAAAGATGCCTGCCATATCCCCCAATCTACTTCTTAGGACCCTTACCTCACTATAAAATACAGACAGAAGTTCTGACATTAATGTATATTTTAAGGTACCGATAAAGGCATCCCATGCATTGCTTACGCCACCACCAATAATTACGGTGGTAAACCCTAATATATTTAATAAATTAGCAATGGCAATGCCCAAGGCCCAGCCTGCCTTTCTAAATAGATGTTCAGATAATATATCTCCCTGCCTTGCCGCCAAAAACATACCTTTGGCATCAAGGCCTGATCTGTCTAAAATAGAAGGCATCCCTGCATCTAGTCTTTTCTCTGCCCGTCTTATAAGCCAGGCAGCAGAGGCATATGTCTCTAGGCAGCCCCTCCTCCCACAGAGGCAAAGCTCCCCCTCTGGCTCTATCTTTAGATGACCCATCTCTGCCCCACTTGTCTCACCTGTAAATAGCCTGCCTTTATAGACTATCCCACCCCCTACCCCAGTGCCCAAGGTGAGGAGTATAAAATTTTCTATGTCTTTTCCTGCACCCAGCCATGCCTCCCCCAGGGCAATTAGATTTGCATCATTTTCTATCCATATAGGTATTTCTAACCTTTTTCTTAGAATCTTATGGAGATTTATATCCTTCCAGCCTGGTAAATTTGGAGAAAAACAAACAATGCCCTCTTTTGGCCTCAATATCCCAGCAATGCCTATCCCTATTCCAGAAATCTGCCTATTAGGATTCCTTGACCTCAAAACATTGATTGCATCAACTATCCTATCTATGACCCCCTCTACACCCCTTTCTGCCTCGGTCCTTGTCTTGTAAAAATCAAGCATTTCCCCTTTATCCGTTACCAAGCCAACACGGATATTTGTCCCACCTATGTCTAGCCCCAAAAGGTTTGCCATAATATCTTATATATGGTATCTGAATATATCAGATTATGCATAAAAAGCAAAGGATATTGGCCTTAGATGTTGGCACAAAGAGGATTGGTGTAGCAATAACCGATGAACTTGGTTATACTGCCCAACCTTTAGTGGTAATCTCTAAGGAGGGGGATGAAAAGACCATTGAGGAAATTAAAAAAATAG
>JAGGTC010000197.1 GCA_021163945.1 Deltaproteobacteria bacterium
GTCCTTGATTATCGTCTCAACTACAGGTGCATGTAACCTCAGATGCTTGTACTGTGGTGGTAGCTTCCCACCTAAATATGTACCTTGGGAGCTAAGGTATGATATTGACTATCTCATCAAGTTCCTAAGGGAGACAGGGTCCGATGTAGCTTTTTACGGTGGGGAGCCATTACTTAATCCCCAAGTAATAGTCAAGGTTATGGATGAGCTTGATGATGGGAGGAGGTTCATAATACAGACAAATGGAACTTTACCTGAGAGCTTACCACCTGAGTACTGGTTGAAGTTCGATGCGGTCCTACTATCTATTGATGGTAGGCGGGAGGTAAACGACTACTATAGAGGACAAGGAAACTATGAGAGAGTCCTAAAAACTGCTTATATGCTCAGAGATATAGGCTATAGTGGAGATCTCATAGCTAGGATGACATTATGGGATAAAAGTGATGTCTATGAGGATGTTACCCATCTGCTAAACTTGAAGGTCTTTGACCATGTTCACTGGCAGTTAAATGTCATCTGGACCGAGCCTTGGGACTTTAGTGCTTGGGCTAACACTTCATATATACCCGGCCTACGCAGACTTGCAGATATGTGGGTTAGCAACATGAGCTCAGGAGAGGTATTAGGTATAGTTCCATTTCTAGGGGTAATGAAGGTTGCTCTCTTTGGGGAGTGGAGAAGCCCTCCTTGCGGCTCGGGAACTGAGACTTTCACGGTACTTCCAGATGGAAGGATAGTAGCATGCCCTATAGCTGTTGAAAATGAATGGGCGGTAGTCGGGCATATAACGAGAGGCTCTATTAGACGAGTAGAAATAGGTAAGCCCTGTACAAGCTGCCCTTACTTCAAATATTGTGGTGGAAGGTGCCTTTATGCCTATAAAGAAAGGTTATGGGGCGAAAAGGGATTTCTAGAGGTATGTAGGGTTACTAAGGAGATGATCGACATTCTCTTATCTAAGATCAGCCATATAAAGAGGCTCATACGAGAAGGTGTGATATCTGCTAGTGACTTTTACTACCCACCATTTGACAATACCACAGAGATAATACCCTGAGGTGTCCCACTTGGTAAGTTGGGAGGAGTTGCTTGTAACAGCGTTTGGCAGTAAGACTAGATTAGATATAATAAAGCTGTTATCTGAGGGAGGCAAGAATATCAGTAGGATCGCTAGGGAACTCAACATATCATATAGCTCTGCTGAGAAGAACTTGAGGGCATTAGAGAGTGCTGGAATTTTAGAGGAGATAAGACTCGGAAGGGTAAGGATTTACAGATTAGCGGATAGTGAGGAAGTTAGAGCCCTACTGAAATGTCTAAACCCAAATACCCCGTAGAAGGGTACTACTTATATCAGTATAGGCGAGAGATGTGATGATGTTCTAGAACTAATAGGAAAGCTTTTGCTGATGAGCGCATGCATTAATAGAGGAAAGTACCGGACTTCATATGTCCAAGAGTTTGGTTACCCCCATGATATACCCCGAGGACACTGTGCTTATCATTATAGATATGCAAGAATCATTCCGGAAGGTCATTCATAATTTTGACCTGGTATTAAACTCCATATGCTTTTTGGCGAGGGCCTCCAAGGTTCTTAAGATTCCCATATAGCAACCGAGCAGTATCCCGAGGGGCTTAAAGAGACTGTCGGAGAATTAGCCGACTATATCGACAAGAAAGTCACGAAATTCGCATTTAATGCCTTTAACTCCGAGGAGTTCAGGAAAACCTTGGAGAGCTTGGGGAGGAAAAATATAGTTTTGACGGGAATAGAGACCCACATATGTGTCCTACAAACTGCATTGAGCGCGAGATCACATGGTTACAACGTCTATCTTGCTTATGATGCGACTGGATCAGCTTTCAACATAGATAAGGAGGTAGCAGTGAGGATTATGTCGGATAGTGGTGTTGTAGTTGTGACATCCGAATCCCTAGTATACGGAATGTTAACTAGCTCTAAGGATCCGACGTTTAAGGAGATATTGCCTTTAGTTAAGGAGTTTAGGAAAGTTAGAAAATGAGTTCATGGCCATGGAGGTTTCTTCTTCCTTTTATTATTTTGCCCAAAGGGCTCTTGGTATGATCTCCCTTTATATCCTCTTCTTACGTACTTGCCCTTCCGAGATTTCCTGATCTTAGTTTTACGAAGTTCTTTCGATCTCTCTAGGAAAGTATTGCTCTTAGATTCCTTGTAGGCTAGATAGGCTGCTGCCGATACTATTAGCCCCCCTACTATAGCAGCAATTCCTAAGTCGTTAAAGCCCATCCCTCCAAGGACTGCGGAACTTACTTGTTTCTCCTCTACAAGAACAGTTATCTTCTTAGAGACCCAGAGAGACCAAGCTCCTTTGTCATCCTTCACCCTGAACTTTACAGTGTAGTTCCCCGATCTAGAGTATGTATGGTTTATATACTTATGAGGTATGGAGTTTCCTTCTAATTCACCAGTGTACTGCTTCCCGTCTCCGAAGTCCCATACAAATGATATCACTTGTCCGTCTGGATCAAGGCCCATCCCTTGGAATGCAAATGTCCTATTGTCGAAGTTCTTTATATCAACTATGGTAGCTTGGGGCGCCTTATTACCCCTAACTGCCACACTAACCGTGAATATCGATGATGCGGCGCCCTCAGAATCTATTGCTTTTACTTTCACTGTATATGCGCCCTCTCTTTTATAGATATGAGTTATCTGTGCGCCCCCATTCTTAATAGTACCATCTCCGAAGTTCCACTCAAATCTAAGGCTGTCTCCATCTGGATCGATTGCAGTAGCCCTGAACCTCACGATCTCGCCTGCATTAGGCTCTTTCGGGACATAGTTTACGGATGATATAACTGGTCTCCTGTTTCTAGGTTGGGCTTTACTCTCAGAAATTACATAGACTTCCATGGATACCGTTCCGGAGTATGCACCGGAGTCGTCCTTTACCCTCACCTTGACGATATATGTG
Organism: Deltaproteobacteria bacterium; assembly: GCA_021163945.1. GTDB lineage: Bacteria > Desulfobacterota > Desulfofervidia > Desulfofervidales > DG-60 > JAGGTC01. The sequence goes on from JAGGTC010000197.1 coordinate 2,964, forward strand.
CCTGCCTTAGAATATGAATGCTTAACCACGCTTAGATTTGAACCATCTTTCTTCTTCCCGTCTCCGAAGTCCCAATAGTAATGAACAACTTGTCCGTCTGGATCAAGGCCCACTGCTCTGAAGGTGATCTCTTCACCAGGCTTAGCCGGGTTAGGTCTTATCTCCTTAAATTCAACTACTGGTTCGTAGTTGGATTTAGAGACAGTTATAGGAACTGTTTTATTCCTCGATTCCTTGTCCCAGTAATCTATCACCTTTACTGTCACCCAATACGTCCTATAGTCGTCATACGTATGCCTAACGACCATCTTATACAATGAGTCACCTACCTTACTCCATCCTCCTGTCTTTCTCTCGACTTCCCCGTCTCCGAAGTCCCAAATCCACATCCTCAGTCCGCTATCTGGATCGTTTACTACACCTACGAGTTCGACCGTCTTCCCTGTTATCCTAGTGATCGATATTTCTACCACTTGAGGTCGTATATCTGTGGAGGAATCGACCGCAGCACAGCCGGTGTTGTCAGCCAAGATACCAATTAGCGGAAGCGATAGCGTTAGAACTGCAAGTATTAGAAGAAATGATTTTAGGGAATTCATCAATCCATTCCTCTAGCAACCCTAAATAAAGGTTAGCCTCAGCCTGTGAGCCATTTACTTATGAAACGGTTTCAGTGATATAAAGAGACTATAATGAGAGGAAAAGGATATATCATTGCTTATAATTGGCATTTATCCCGACGATATATACGAAACTTGGGAAATCGTTCTCGTAGATAACCAGCCTTATTCGCTCTCTGCTATTGATTAGAACACCATTTAACGTCAGGAAGCTATATTAACATACTATTACCTCTTATCTAGTGAGACGTACCTTTCCCCGGTGGGACCTATATATAGGGCCCTAGGTCTTATCAGTACATTATCCTCCCAATACTCAAGTACATGCCCTATCCAGCCAGATGCTCTAGATATAGCAAAAATGGGAGTAAATATATCCATAGGCATCCCAAGCATGTAATAGACTTGGCCCGAATAGAAGTCAACATTTGGGAAGACTCCTTTAGTCCCAAGGATCTCTATCATCACCCTCTCAACTTCCACAGCTGTGTTAAACAAATCCTCCTGGCCTGTTTCCTTAGCTAACATCCTCGCATATTTCTTTAGTATCCTAGCCCTCGGATCATAGGCTTTGTATACTCTATGACCAAATCCCGTTATTCTTTCCTTCCTCTCAAGCTTCTGCTTTATATATTCCCTCACTGCATCAGGAGAGCCTATCTCCATTAGCATTTTCAGTGCCTGCTCATTAGCACCACCATGTAGCGGTCCCTTTAGTGTAGATATACCAGTTACAACAGCAGAGTATAGGTCTGATAACGTAGAAGCAGTTACCAAGCAGGCAAATGTGGATGCATTGAGTCCATGGTCTGCATGTAGTATTAGAGCCAAGTCCATTAACTTTGCCTCTATATTCTTTGGCTCCCTCTCCCACATCATATATAGAAAGTTAGCCGCATGGGTAAGGTCCTTCCTAGGATGGACTATATCCTTTCCCTCCCTTATCCTATGGAAATATGCTACTATGGTGGGCATTTTCGATAATATCCTAATGGCTATCCTTAAGTTAGCCTCTTTCTTTTTGTGGATATGTTGGCCCCATATACCAGGTAGGTCCGGGTCAAATGATCCTAAAGCGGCAACACCTACCTTCAACGCATCTATTGGATGAGTGCTTTTTGGTAATGCCTCTAGTACATCTAGGATCTTACTAGGGACCTCCCTTTCATTGGCTAGTTTCTTCCTGAAATCATCTAACTCTCTTATTAGGGAGCCTTCCAAACCATAGTAAGTATGTTACCTCTTCGAAGGAGGCGTGTTCTGCTAAGTCCTCTATTGCATAGCCTTTATAAGTTAACCTCCCTTTCTTACCATCTATATAGCTAAGAGCGGTTCTGGCAGCATATATCCCCTTAAGACCGGTGTAAACGGGAGGAACACCAAGTCCCAAAATGTACCACCATCAAGATCAATATCTTCTCTTCTCCTTTAATCCATACTCTTCAGGAAGCTCAGCTTCCCTCTTTTTAGATTGTCCGAAATAGCCGGAAAGCCTATAATACGATTTTATGAATAGGGGTACCGACTCTCTTCCTTACCTTAGCATGTCTTCTATCTTGTCCACTATATCCTTGAAAGCTAATGATACTGGATTGTCTGGATCACTTATCACTATAGGAAGTCCCTTATCTGTGAGTTCTGATACCTTAGGATGTATTGGTATCTCTCCAAGGAAAGGAACGTTCTCCTCCTCAGCTAACCTCTTCCCCCCCTCTCCACCAAATATCCTGACCTTTTCACCCCCAGGGCATGTGAAGTAGCTCATGTTCTCTACTATGCCGAGCACCCTATAGTTCATTTTCCTGACCATATGAATCGCTCTCCTAACATCCATTATGGCTACTTCTTGAGGGGTAGTCACTAATACAACTCCATCGAGGGGAATAAGCTGCATTACACTTAACGGCTCATCTCCTGTTCCAGGAGGAAGATCTACGATTAACCAATCTAATTCTCCCCACTGAACGTTATTTACAAATTCTTGAATTGCTTTCGCCTTTAGTGGACCTCTCCAGATTACAGGGTCCCCCTCTCTAATTAGAAGTCCCATCGACATTACTTTCATCTTGAGAGGACCTTCAGCAGGGATTATGCCCTCGTCTGTGGCATATATAGGTGCGTTAAGCAGGCCTAGGGCCTTTGGAATGTTAGGTCCCGTGAGATCGGTATCGAGTATACCGACAGAATATCCCCTCCTAGCTAGTTCAGATGCTAAATTGACTGAGACTGTTGTTTTGCCAACTCCCCCCTTACCACTCATGACTGCTATCCTTTTTCTTATTTTCTTGATATTTTCAGATGGTTGGGGGACCCCAGGGGTTCTAGAGGGTGCAGAATGAGCTTTTGTGTTACCCATAGCTATCGGGTAAATGACGGGGTTAAGCGTAAAAAATATTACCTAAAGTATACTCTGGCTGGGATGTAGGGTAGTACCTTACCTCCTCTCCTCCTTATGCCCAACGAAAAGAGTTGGCCGTGTTTTAGCGGAGAATCCACCACCCTCCTCCATTTACCATTTTCAAAGATCCATACTCCTCCGGGAGAGCCCCTATCGCTTATCCAGTATTCAGTACCAACTTTTACTACCTCAACCCAAGAGTGGGGAGGTCCTCTCGGTATTAGCCTTCTACCCCCAAATTCTTGTAAATTTAGGTCAGCTCTACCTGTCCCGCCTTGACTTCTGGATCTACCAATTGTTAATTTATCTTTGAGAGGAACTACTTTTCCTTGGATAACTATCCTTGGCCCTAAATTTACGGGTATAGAGGCCCCCATTAGAGCTAGCGACATCTCTCTTGCGCTGCTAAATCTTTCCCATGGGTTTAAACTGAGGGCTCTGGCTATAACATTCTTTAAGTGACCTTTTATCGTCTTTGGTATGTCATTAGGATTTACTGGATCTCTCGGGTCAACGCCCGCAATTAGGTAGATGAGTAGGACTCCCACAGAGTATATATCAGCCTCTGGAGAGACCTCACCTCTCATGAACTCTGGTGCGCTCCATCCAGGGGTTCCAGCTATAGCTCTACCACTGCCGATTCCTCTAGCTATTCCTAGGTCTATTAGAACAGGATGTAATGGCTTTGGCAATATTATGTTATCAGGCTTTATATCTCCGTGAACAACACCTATGGAATGGAGTTTCTCTAAAGCTGAGAGAACGCCAAGAGCTAGCCTTATCGCATCATTTTGTGTGGCTAGTCTGGAAGAGTATGCTTCATCTAGCTTAGGGCCGGGAACGAACTCCTCAACTAGCGCTGGAATATTTGGAATCCATTCTATGAAACCAACTATATGATCATGTGGGGAGGGTGTCGATATATCTCTCAATATAGATGCTTCCTCCTTCAGGAGCTCCTCTGAAATAAGTATGTCCTTTTTGGGCACCTTAATTATTACGAGACCCTCAGTATCCCTAGCTAAGAAGACTTCCGAAAATCCACCCTCTCCTAGCTTTCTGATTATTCTATAGGTTGCTTTATTACCGGAGATCTTCCGATTCATATAGATGGAACACCTAAATCATCGGACTCCCTTGTGAGGAACTTCAGCCTAACCACTTCGGCCACATCTATGATACTCCCATTACTTAGTCTTATGGATTCTCCTCTGCCGAGCTTTTTACCATTGACCCATGTTCCATTAAGACTGCCTAGGTCCCTAATGAAGAAGCCTTGTGATGTAGCTTTTATCTCGAAGTGTCTTCTAGAGATATAGTTCAGGTCCTCTTCAGGCACAAAACCTGCGAAGTCCCTTCTCCCAAATGTGTATATGCCTGTCCTTATTCTGACCCTGAATCCGCCTGGTCCCAGTAGCTGGGCTTCTGGTTCCGGCATTCTCCTTTCTGGGGCCTCTGGATAGTAGGCTACCTCCCTATCAGGTGGTCTATAAGTTCTACTAGGTTCCTCGTATTCCGGCTCCTCATAGATGGGTCTATGAGTAGGCTTCTTAGGTCTTCTCTCCTTCAACTCCTCGTATACCTCTTCTCCCTCTATGACGCCCTCTTCGAGATAGGCCTTAGCCTTTATTAGGCCATTTATTGATAGTAAGAGTATTATCAGAGCTGCTAAGGTTATCGCGAAGAGTAATTGGGGCATCGCTATAGCCATAGCAATTGGACCGCCTATCAGGAGGAGGGCACCTACCTTGATATTCCTATTGGCCAGAACATCGCCCAGTTTATAAAATCCATAGATAATTGCTAGGAATATCGCAAGAGCGGATACTACAGCCAATATTAGAAGTGGTGAGGTGGTTAGCATTGCACTTAGAACGGCAAGTTGGTTGCCCGCTCCTGCAAGGGAGGAATAATTCATGGCGAAGAAAGCTATTAGGGAGAGAAGTAATACTACGAATCCATACTTTATCACCCTTTGTACTCTGCAGAAGGAGGGATCTAAGTCATAACAGAGCTCCCCCCATCCCTTATATAGCAGATAGATAGCAGCGAGTCCTATGATCCCCATAACGGCTATGACTCCTGAGGCAGTTCCTAATATCCCTGTAACCTGATTTAAATCGCTTAAAGCAAGAATTGATCCTGTTGTTGCTCCTATGAAAACTATTGGAGTTATTGTACCTATTAACCAGAGAATTAGGGAGTTCCTGATGTGCTTCAGCCCATTTTCAAGGCCATTCATCTGAGATCGAATACTATGGAAACATTAAGTAAAAAAGATCACTCTCCGTTTTCCCGGTGTAGGGTTTGAAATTAGATGTAGCACTAATACATGCCCCAAGTGTATACGACTTCAGGGAGAGAATAGTATACGCTTCCATAATAAGCGAGGTCGTTCCATCCCTTTACGTCTTTGACATGATGCCCTATGGCTTCTTGACTCTGGCCTCTTATCTTGAAAAGAGGGGATACAAAGTAGGAACCTTCAATCTCGCCTCTAAAATGCTCCGAGATCAGAAATTTGATGTAAGGGGTTTCATTAGGAAGATAGAGGCTGATATCTATGGAATTGACCTCCATTGGCTGGTTCATGCCCATGGAGCAACTGAGATAGCCAAAATTGTAAAGGAGTTACATCCCGACAGTAGAGTAGTCTTAGGAGGACTCTCAGCGACGTATTTCTGGCACTATATTATGAGGAATTACGAGTATATTGATGCCATATTCTTGGGAGATAGCGCTGAACTACCACTTCTAAAATTCCTAGAGAGGGGACCAGAAGAGGCCCCTAATGTCGTCTGGAGGGATGGCGATAGAATAAGGAATAACGGTATCTCTTGGATTCCGGAGGTATTGGACGATTTCATAGTCGATCATAGCTATATGATAAGGAACTTCTTGAGAAATAGGGATTTAGAGGTTAGCATTCCCTTCTGTTCTTTCATGGAAGCGCCCATAGCTGGCGTGGTAACGGTTAAAGGATGCCCCTTTGACTGCATAACATGTGGAGGATCGAGAACGGCATACAAAAGCTTCTTTTCGAGGAGAGAGCTAGGTTTAAAATCTCCTGAGGCGATAGCTCGGGAAGTAGAAGGAATAGCAAAGCTATCAACAATGCCCATATTCTTCATCGGAGATTTAAGGATCGGGAACAGGATAGAGAGACTTTCTTCCCTATTAAGTAGGATGAACCTAGAAAATGAATTAATCTTCGAGTTCTTCTCACCACCAAGTAGAAGAGATCTCGAACTACTTAGGAAAACTAGTCACAGTGTTTATTTGCAAATATCACCTGAAAGCCCTGTTGAGGAAGTGAGATGGGCGTTTGGAAGGCCCTATGACAATTATTCACTAGAGAAAATGATAAGGAATGTGGATGAGCTTGAATTCACTAGGTTGGATCTCTATTTCATGATGGGACTTCCTAAGCAGCCCTTAGACCACTACTATTTAGTGTATGAGTACTTCAAGAGAGTAAGGTCTATATCAGATAGAGTTGATGCCTTTGTATCACCATTAGCTCCCTTTATTGACCCAGGGAGTCGGGTATTTGAGTCTCCTCCTACCTTCGGATACAAACTACTCTTCAACAGCTTTGAAGAGCATAGAAGGGCTCTCACAGCATACCACTGGAAGTATTCCCTGAACTACGAGACCAATTGGATGACTAGGCATAATATCGTAGAGGCTTCATTAAAGGCGTATGAGCTACTTAACAAGGCAAAGCTAGAAGAAGGCCTCATACAAGAGGAGGGTTACGAGCTGGCCAAGAGGAGGATACTCTTGGACAGAAAAGTACTGAAGTTTGTAGACAGTGGCATGGACATCAACAAGTTAAGGGAGACTATAGAGGAGTTGAGCATCAAGCTCGATATTAAGGTCAAGGAGTCGCTCTCCCTCTACCCAACTAAGAGTTTAGCGCAATCTATCAGGAACCCACTGATAAGGAGACTAGCAGGTACTTTGATAGGCTAAATTCACATCATGAACTCTTCAATTAGCCTATCTGGGATAGAGCAACAAGCATTCACTTTCTTAATATTTAGATGTGGATGGGGATTTGCTATCCTATCAACAATGCCCAATAATTTTATATCGAGTTTTTCCTTCAACCAAGGTGGCCTCATACACCCCAGACTCACCCGCGAGGACTTTTTCATTATGCCAACAGATTCTACTATATCTTCGATTTTAGGGCTATCCTCTCCCTCTAGAGGAGTACCGGGTGTTGGAATGAAGGCTAAGACTACTGATCTTCTTATTTCTAGCTCACTTATGATGTTAGAGGCTAGCTTTATCCACCCATTACTAGAGCCAGGTAATCCTACAGTTACGTGAGGGACTACCTCAATACCATTTTCTAGTAGTAGTTCCATTCCTCTAATGAAGTCTTCTGGCCTTAGATGAAGGCCTTTTGACTTATGAATAGCGTTCCTATCTAAGATTAGCTCATAATCCGCTAGATCTACATCTACACGTGAGAGGATAGTCGCTTCCTCACGACCAACAACACCGGTGTGAACGCTTATGAAGAGCCCCATTTTCTTCATCTCTCTAAGGGCCCACTCGAACGGACGGATGGGCAGTTTTCCCCTCTTATCCAACCCACCACTTACCAGAATGCCTTTAACTCCCTGTTCTCTTAAGTGCTTAGCTAGGAGGACTAACTCTTCTGGGGATTTAACCGGTTTCATGCCCCTAAGCCATTTCCCCCCACACATGGGACAGTTCAGCGGGCATTTGTGCCCAGTAATGCTTATCTCGACAAATTTCCCCTTAGGAAAGAACCCTAAGGTATTCAAGGGATCTAAGCACCTCCTTTCTAGTCAATTCCCACATCTTATCTAGGAATTCACGGTTTGGAAAGTTGTATATAGGTCCTCTCGGCCGTTCATTGTAGAAAGGTCTGTTACAGTGAGGACATCCACTGGTTAAGAACGCCTCCCTGTAATCATCTGGGTCCATTCTGAGGATCTCCTTTAAGGGGATATCCTGGGCTAATGAGAACCTTATCACTTGAAGAGCTCTATAGTAATGGATCTCTGGGCTGCTCTTCTTTTCCATCGGGGTTCCCCTCACTGGAGTGAATGAGAATAGCGCTATCTCCGCTTTAGCAGAGTATATTTCCCTCATTAACCTATAGGCCTCCATTAATGTCTCTCCAAGTCCAGCTATTAGGTGAACGTGGACTTTCCCCTCATAGATCCTCACACCCTTCTCTATGAATCTCATATAGGATCTCCAAGTCCCCGGTTTGCTAACCTGTTCGAATATGCGAGGGGACATTGCATCTAGACCTATTCCTAGTCTATCAGATACCTTCCTAATCTCCCTGAGGATCTTCGTGTTGACGGGATTAATAGATATAGAGACCGGTACGTCAAATTGCGATGCTATTTCAATCACATCCTTCCAAAACATCCTCTTTAGTGTTGATTGAACGCATATCCTCTTGAAGGCCCTCTGTCCTCTCACCATGGTATTGATCTCTACCTCAGGCCAAACAAGACGAGACAGTCTACCTTGATCGAGCCATTGTGGACAAAATTTACATTTACCTAAACAACCCTTTTCGGTCAGGATATAGGCCGTCTCTGGCTCTGCATCCATTTTTATATGGAATAAGTTCAGCTTGGCAAGTGTTCCTATCGAAGCCCTCACTTTCTTGCTTTTTTCTTCATTAGACAGACAGCTGCTATCCACGATGCCACACCCGCTTATTTAAACCTTTTAATTTTTCCTCAACCATGAAGAGGTGGTGATCTAATTGAGGGGTGGTTGGACTGGTAAGATCTTGAGGGTGGACTTGAGCAGGGGAAAATCCGTGGTTCAAGATCTCGATCCTAAAGCAGCGGTAGAATTCTTAGGAGGTAGAGGGCTAGCAATAAAGGCCCTTTGGGAGGAGTTAAGACCGGGAACAGATCCCCTCTCGCCGGATAATCTCCTCATATTTGCCACTGGACCTCTTACAGGTTTAACCCTTCCAAGTAGCGGCAAGATGGTAATAGCAGCTAAATCCCCATTAACTGGTGGCTATGGAGATGGCAACATTGGCACCAAAGCCTCAGTACAGCTTAAGAAAGCAGGATATGATGCAGTTATAGTGTCAGGAAAAGCCGAAGAGCCATCTATGATAGTTATCGAGGATGACAATGTGGAGATAAAATCTGCCAAGGACCTCTGGGGTGTCACCACGTATAAAGCGCAGGATGAGCTTGAGAAGGAATATGGTAAGAACGCGGGCATCTTAGTCATAGGGCCAGCTGGGGAGAATCTAGTGAAGATCTCTGTAGTTACATCCGAGAAGGGTAGGGCCGGAGGAAGGCCCGGAATGGGAGCTGTCATGGGATCCAAGAACCTGAAAGCCCTAGTAGTTAAGGGAAGCAAGGAAATACCTTTAGACAACCCTAAAGAGTTGGCAAGATTAGGAGCAGAAGCTTATAAGGATGTGAAGTCAAAGGAGGCATACGATTTCTGGATTAGACAGGGAACCATGATGACCATTGAGTGGGCTCAAGAAAACAGTGCATTGCCTACCTACAACTTCAATGAAGCGGTTTTCGAGGGCTTCGACAAAATTGGAGGAAATGCCATGGAGAAGATATACAAGGTCTCTCAGAAAGGTTGTCCGAATTGTAATATGCCTTGTGGTAACATAACCGAGATAAAGGAGGGACCAAGTGAGGGGAGAACTACCGAATTGGATTATGAGAACGTAGCTATGAATGGGTCCAACTTGGGCATAGATAACATGAATTGGGTGATGAGCCTCAACTTGTATTCGGATGAGGCTGGGCTCGATGCCATCAGTATGGGTTCCGTCCTTGCTTTCGCAACTGAGGCAGTCGAGAAGGGCGTTCTCAGCAAAGAAGAAGTTGGTGTAAATCTGGAATGGGGTAATGGCCCGGCTATGTTGGAGCTCGCTAAAATGATAGTCAATAGGGAGGGCTTTGGTGATACATTAGCAGAAGGTGTGGCCAGAGCCGCTGCTAAGATAGGAAATGGTGCTGAAAGGTTTGCCATGCATATAAAGGGATTAGAAGTTTCTGCCTATGACTGCCATGCATACCTCGGAATGGCCCTTGCATATGGAACCAGTCCTATAGGAGCACATCATAAAGATGCTTGGTTCATTTCCATCGAGGTAAGAGAAGGCAGGGGTGTGGCCAGTAAGGAGAGGGTAGAGAAACTGATATGGATGCAGAACACCAGAGGAGGCTTCTTTGAGAGTTCGGTCACTTGCAGGCTCCCATGGGTAGAGGTTGGATTTGATCTAGAGTGGTATCCAAAGTTCCTAAAGGCAGCTACGGGTTTAGACATGACATGGGAAGACCTCTACATAATATCAGACAGAATATATTCCCTGATAAGGGCCTTCTGGATAAGGGAGAAGGGTGGCTGGACTAGGAACATGGACTATCCACCAGTCAAATGGTTTGAGCAGCCATTAACCAAAGGGCCACTAGCTGGAACTAAGCTCGATAGAGATTCCTATAACCAGATGCTGGACTGGTACTATGAGCTCAGGGGATGGGACAGCAACGGGATACCTAGAAAGAGCACTTTAAGGAAGCTAGGTTTGGAGTACGTGATCCCTGAACTAGAGAAGGTCGTGAGCCTAAGCGAGTGAAAGATATGAAGCTGAAG
>JAGGTC010000167.1 GCA_021163945.1 Deltaproteobacteria bacterium
GGAAATGGGTTATATGGCCTTTTTAGATAAAATCTTATAGTATATGTATCTGGCATTTCTATTTGCTTTATAATATTACCTATGTTGCATATATTTAGAGCAATAGCCCTTTGGTAGACATGTACAATATCCTTGGCTGTGACCTCTAGGCCATTATGGAAGTGGATGCCCCTCTTTAAATAGACAGTCCAGACCAAGCCATCCTTAGAGACATCCCAAGATTTGGCCAAATCAGGCTCAAAAGGAACTTTGGCAAAATTTATTAAGCCATTGTAAATTAGAAAGTATATGGTTGCAGTAGTGGTATCCCTTGGGGCCAAGGCACCAATAGATGTGGGCTTACTGGTAGTGCCAATATAGAATGTACCCCCATAGTGGGGGCCTTTATGGCAAGAAAATACAAGGGCAATAAAGATTGGAAATATCCTTTTAAAGGCCATAATTAAATCTAATGCCTACCTCTATCTTCCTATCTGGTTGATAAAGTTCCGGAAGATACCAGACCCCTGTATTAAATATGTTATATACAGAAATAAAGGCCTTACAAGATTTAAAGAGGTGGATAGTTGCCTTTCCATCCCAGATAAGGTGCCTATCATTTGGCTTATAACGGCTTGGCATATTCCACCATGTATAATGGCCCCTGATAGAAAGAGAGAGGGTTTTATAACCATAATCAAGGCCAATTTTGTGGACAATCCTGGGAATATAAGGAATAGTTTCACTTTTGTCAAGGCTGACAATATCATTAAAACTACCATTATAAAACATATTGATACCAAATGGAAGGTTAAACTGAAACCTCCCCTCTATTCCCAAACGACGCTCTTGCCTCACATTAATAGGCTTGTAAACGGGCATGCCGTCTAATTGGTCAACTATCCTTCGCTCCACTGCGTCCCTTACCCTGGCATAGTAAAAGTTTATATTTCCTTCAAATATATGGTATTTTTTCTCTATGCCTGTTTCAAATATCCAGGCCCTCTCTGCCTTTAACCCTGGATTTGCCAATTGAAATGGTGGTATCTCGACATAGGTATAGCTCAACGGTGGATAAGCAAAACTCCTGCCAACGTGGAAACGAAAGCGAAAATCGTGGGGCATATCCCAAACTATTCCAAAGGAAGGGGAGAACCTTGAGCCAAATACTGTATGGTCATCAAACCTACCTCCAAGATTAAAGATAAAGGGGTTAATAGAAAATAAATTGTTTATATAAAAGGCCTTTTTTGTTACACTCTTAAAGTAGGTTTTAAGGCCTTTGATGTCACTTATCTTTGCCCTATCTATGTCTGTACCTATTAAACATTGAAAATTAGACAATTTATAACTGCTATTTAAGGTAAAACCGATGGTGTTTTCAGTAGAGTGTATCTTTAAAAATGGTATTGAACTCCCTATAGGATAATTATGAATTTCATTTTTTTGTCTAAGATAATGGAGTCCAAAAGAGGTATTTAGGTTTTCTATAAAGGCATAGTCTGCCTTAAGGCCTACTATCTCCCTCTCATAGGCCCTTTCACTCCATCTTTTCTCCTCTGGAAACTCAAAGATTCCCCCATTTCCATCATTGTAGCTACCCCAGAGTGTAAGATCACCCCTTTCTAAAGTAAGGCCAAACTTTGCAAGGAAATTCTTTCCCTCAAACTCACTCTTTGGTCTATAACCACCTGTGGCTGCATAGCTACCAGAGAAAAAATAACCCAGCCTATGTAATGAACCAGAAAGGCTAACCTCATGTCTGTGGGTATGGTCTTCCCCATAGCTAGTACATAGGCCTACTTTGGGCATCCTTGTCTTGCCAGGGGGGCTAGTGATGATATTTATTACCCCGCCCAAGGCAGAGCCCCATGAGGCAGAAGAGGCCCCTTTTAGGACCTCTATCTTTTCTATATCCTCAATGGGCAGTTGAGAGAGGTCTGCAATTCCCTCTGTATTTAGATTTAGGGGGATGCCATCTATCATCACCGTTACATGATATTCCTTTGAACCCTGGATAATGGCAGAGGCAGGATACCCCAGCCATCCAGGCCTGTCTACAACTACATAGGGAATAAGCCGTAATACCTCTGCTACATCCCTTGCTGGGAGCCTTTCAATCTCCTCTTTGGTAATTATTGTAACAGGTTGGGCTATTTCTGTTAGGGGGGTAGGGATTCTAGTAGCTGTAACTATAACAGGAGATAACTTTACTACAGCCACTTGGCCAATGGCTATGCTGGATAAAAATAAGATAAAAACAGATAGATACAATATTCTCATAACAAAATTTATTTAATAAATATCTCTTTATGTCAATTGTCTTTACCTTATAATCAGGATAAAAAAATTTGCCTAATATGGATTTTCATTATATGATAGTTTTATGGGCAGATGCCGGTATTGTGGAAATTCATCAATAATAATCTCTGACTCCCTGGGGTATTGTTATGATTGTATTAGAGGGCATTGGGAGGAGGTATATCAAGAAATTTTTAAGGTCCATGAAAATAGTAGGGTCATCTTTGGACTTCCTCCTTCTGTGCCCAAGACAGAAAATGGCCACACCTGTCAGTTGTGTGCCAACAGATGCAAGATAGGTGAAAATAGCAAGGGATTCTGTGGTATTAGAGAAAACAAAAAGGGCAGAATCATCGGTGGTACAAAAAGGGGCAATTTGAGATTTTATTATGACCCACTGCCTACCAATTGTGTTGCAGACTGGGTGTGTCCAGGGGGGACAGGCGCAGGTTATCCCAAATATGCTAATAGAAAAGAGGCAGAGTATGGCTACTATAACCTTGCTGTTTTTTATCAGGCATGTAACTTTAACTGTCTTTATTGCCAAAATTGGACATTTAAGTATGGTTTAAGGCAACCAAATTGGGTAAGTGTTGAGGAATTGGCAAATGCTGCATTAAGAGAGAATGTCAGTTGCATTTGCTTTTTTGGGGGGGACCCTACCCCTCAGGTGATCCATGCACTGGCATCTGTAAGACTTGCACTAAAGAAGAAAAAAGGGCAAATTTTACGCATCTGCTGGGAGACTAATGGTTCAGTAAACCCAAAGATTCTAGAAAAAATGGCTCAATTTTCTTTAGAGACTGGTGGTTGCATCAAATTTGACCTCAAGGCCTGGCATGAACCTGTACATAAGGCACTATGTGGTGTCTCTAATCAACAAACCCTGAACAACTTTAGATGGCTTTCTGGACTAATAGATGAGCGCAAAGAGCCACCACTGCTCATTGCCAGTACATTATTAGTGCCAGGTTATGTAGATGTATCCGAAGTGAGAGAGATTGCGTCTTTCATAGCCAGTTTAAATCCGAATATCCCTTATAGCCTATTAGGATTTTATCCCCATTTTTTTATGAAAGATCTACCAACCACATCCCTTTCTCATGCCCTTAGATGCCTAGAAGCGGCCAAAAAGGTAGGATTAAAAAGGGTCAGGATAGGAAACCAACATCTTTTAGGTCATTCTTATGATTAATTTACATTTCTTAATATCTGACTTACCTTGCTTATAAGTTCATTTGAGGTAAAGGGCTTGCTCATAAATGGTAATTGTTTTTCTGATATAAATCGATAATTTGACTTATCATGGCTATAACCACTTATAAAAAGAAATTTGGTCTTTGGGTGCTGTTTAGATATTACTTGATATGCCTGGCGACCACCCATCTTGGGCATAATCAAGTCCATTATGATTAAATCAAAATCTCTCCCCTTACACAATTTTATCGCTTCTTCTCCATCGGGTGCTATCATTACGCTATAACCATGATTTTTCAAAATCTCTGCTACTAGTGCACGCACTGCCTCCTCATCCTCAACTACCAAAATTGTCCCCTTTCCAGGCGGGACTGATACCTCTTGCAGACTGGTCTTAGTACTTGGAACCCTTTCTTCAATAATGGGCAAATAGACCTTAAAAACTGACCCTTTGCCAGGATTACTCTCTACATCAATAAGACCTTTATGCTGCTTTACTAAACTATACACTATGGCAAGTCCTAATCCTGTGCCTCTATCAGGTGCCTTAGTGGTAAAAAATGGTTCAAAGATATGATTTTTAACTTTGTTATCCATACCAATCCCAGTATCCTCAACCATGAGCATTACATAATCCCCTGGCCTTGCCCAGGGATGTTCCCTGCAATGTTCATCGCCAAGTTTCACATTCCTTGTCCTAACAGTAAGCCTTCCTCCATTTGGCATGGCATCCCTAGCATTGGTACAGAGGTTGATAAATATCTCCTCTAGGGCACCTGGGTCGGCTTTTAGGTTGGCTTGTTCTGCCTCCAGGCTCACTTTAAGTTCAATGTCCTCACCAATAATCCGTTCAAGCAATTTAATAAGATCCTTCAAAATTTCATTTAGATTTATTGCCTGCATATCAAGCACTTTTTTCCGGCTGAAAGCTAAGAGCTTACTGATTAAATTAATTGCACGATTTACCTCTTGTCTAATATTTTTTAAGTATCTATAAATTGGATGTTCAGGAGAGATCTGTAGCAGGGCAAAATCAGTATAACCTATAATAGCTGTGAGAATGTTATTAAAGTCATGGGCAATCCCACCTACCAGCGTACCAATGGCCTCCATCTTTTGTGCTTGTCTAAGCTGTGCCTCAAGCCTTTTTTGGGCTGTAATATCTATTAGTACCCCAGCAATCACTGGACGATTTTGATAAATAGCCTGTGCCCCATATACCTTGCAATGGATTATCTCCCCATCCTTCTTTAGCCCCCGAAATGTATAACTCATACCTTTTATTTTCCCTTCCAAACGCCTTCGAATATTCTTGCGCACAAGCCACCTATCCTCAGGTGCTGTCAATTCTAATGGTCCCTTTTTTCCTATAAGCTCATCTGGGGTATAGCCAAATATCTCAGCCAGATGCTCATTGACATAATCAAATACATCCTCTCTTAAAATATATATTCCTACCAACGATTGCTCTACAAGACTGCGATATTTTTGTTCACTTTCTTTTAATGCCTCCTCTGCTAGCTTACACTCAATGGCCTTGCTGATATTCTCAGCAACAGCCCTTAAGGCAAGGATCTCTAGTGTCTTCCACTTACGCCTCTTTTCTGTTTCATAGGCCATAAATCCATACAGCTTTCCACCTACGTATATTGGAATAGCAAGGAGTGAAAAGATCCTTTGTTTCTCTAAAATTGCCCTTTCAACTGATGTTATCTCTTGCATTTTAGAAACATCTTCAATGTTTATGACCTCATTATTTTTCAGCCTCTCCATCAGCCAAGGAAATGTAGTTACATCGAGATTTTTTAAATTTTGAATCCGATAAGCAGGCCCCTTGGCTACCCATTCATGGGTGCTTCTCATACTACTATCAGATATCCTAAAAAGGTGGGCACGATTTACCCCAAGCACCTTGCCAAATAGCTCTAAGGTCAGATTAATACCTCTATCTATGTCTTCAATTTGAATGAGGCTTGAAGATATCTCAAATAGGCACTTTTCTATTTGAATTTGATATTCGACTTCTTTCTTAAGCTCGGTAATATCTCTAAGTACAGAAATAGTAGTCTCTCCATCAGGCAGGAGAATTACAGCTCGATCAATGATCCGCCTCTCCCCTTTAGCCGTTATAAGGGTAAATTGATAACGCGGGGGGGAAAGGGCTGGGTCAATTCTTCTTTTTTTATGATAACTCAGTATCCTTTCCCAATCTTCAGGGTCTACATATTCAAAAAAGGACTTACCTATAATATGCTCTATTTTCTCACCGACAAGATCTGAAAATGCACGATTTGCAAGCTTTATCCTGGCCTCTTTTCCTACAAGGACTATGGGGTCAGGATTTTTTTCAAAAAGAAGCTTATATTCTTTATTAATTATGGTCATATTATAGAATTATTTTTATACAAAGAAGGATAAAAACAGACAATAATAAAGAAAACCCCAACCTGGGATGAAAAACTTTTTAACTATAATTCTATCTTTGTCACTTGCTCTACTCAGCTGCCACCTTTGTAGGTAAGTTATGTGGATCTATATGACACTCTAAGCAGTTAGGAAACTTCATAAGCAATGCTTTAGTATGTGGTTGCCCATGACACATCTCACATTTAGGTATGTATTTGTGTTTGCCATGACACCTAACACAGGCTACATCATGGTGTTTACTCTTATTGTGGGCTAGGGTATCTGCTATCTCTCCATGACAAGCAGCGCATATCTCATTGGGTGTATCTAGTGCATATTTTAAACGACGTGTAGGGCTATGCACTGGATGGCAGGCCAGGCATTGTTTGTTGGTAGTAAGAGTGGCTGTGTGGGGCTCATGACAATCCATACAAGATGGAATATAACCATGTTTTTCATGACAGGCCGAACACCCTATCTCAGTATGTTTACTAAGAAACTGATTTACTTCCTTTGCCTCTTTTGAGTGGCAAGTAGCACAATTGTTTTCTAGGAATGCACTCATAGGGATCCTTAATGGGGCATGGGGTTCTATATGACACATACTACACTTTGCCAATTTTTCACCATGGCAAACACCATGACACCTCTCACACTTGGGCATGATCTCTACCCAGTTTTGTTTTATAGGATTGTACACATGGAATTCTTTATGACAATCAGTGCAAAGTACTCCTTTATGTTTGGCCCCCTCCTTTTGGAGAAGACCATAGAGGAATGAATGGCATCTGCCACACTCTGCTGGTGTTAATGGTTTTAGCTTTTCAGTATAAAAATTTGTTGGTTTAGTTACCTCTTCTTCTACCTTCTTTTCAACGACAGGGGGTGCAGCTGCTGTTTCTTTGGGTAATTGTTGAATACACCCAGCTAGCAAAAAGACAAAAGATACTCCTATTACCAGAAAAAGTGATCTTTTTCTTATTTCCATAGCTTTACTCCTCCTTATTTTTGTAAGTTATGGGCATCAACATGACACATAACACACTGAGGGAATTTCTTTACCATCTGTGGGGGATGTGGTGAACCATGGCATGTCTCACATGCTGGAATCACACCATGATTAGTACGATGGCAATAAGCGCAGGCTAGTTTATGGTGTTTTGTTTTGTTTTTAGCTAAAATACTAGCAATCTCACCATGACATGCAGCACAATAACTATTAGGGGTATCATTTGCATAACTAATCACCAAGGGTTTATGTGGTGGATGGCAAGCTAAACAGTCTTTATTTTTCATTTCTGGTGAATGGGCTGTATGACACCTTAGACATGGTGGAATCTCTCTATGTTTTGTATGACATGTATTGCATGCAAGGTCTGTATGGGCACTTGGATGTGCCTTTAGTTGTTGTTCTTCTTTTGTATGACAGGTTAAACAGGCCTCTACTATTTTCCCCTGAAATTTTATATTTAAAGGCATATGAGGATTTGTGTGGCAACCAAGACAATTTTCTAATTCAAAGTGGGGCTTCCCAGAGTGACACATATCACATTTTGGGATGACTGCCTCCTTTGCCTGCATAGGGGGATGTCCCTCATGACAATCTAAACAACTTACTTCTGTCTTATGTTTTGCCCCATCTTTTTCTACCTCACCAACTACTTTTGGGTGACACTTTATACAATCTTGGACTGTGAGTTGTGCTGTCTCTTGCCCTTTTAAATTTTTATGTTCAAAAAGAAAGAAGGCACATATAAGAATCAAAAACAATGTCAACCCTGCTTTCAAACTTCGATAACTCATTTTCCACTCCTCACATTAGTCTTTAACCTTAAACTCATAGCATTTTTCATGCTTTCTGTCAAGGGTTTTTTGATCTTTGACGAAAATGAAAAATTGTGTTTAAATTTAATAAAATGGCCAAAAAGGAAATTCATTGCCCTTATTGTGGAAAGGCTATTTTTATCTACCAGAATCCTATTCCTACAGTAGATATCATCATTGAACTGGAGAGAAGAGGGATTGTCTTGATTGAACGTAAAAATCCACCTTATGGATGGGCCATCCCTGGTGGTTTTGTGGATTATGGTGAGAGTTTAGAGAGGGCCGCCGTAAGGGAGGCCAAAGAAGAGACAGGCCTGGATATAGAACTGATAACCCAATTCCATACATATTCTGACCCAAGGCGTGATCCAAGGCACCACACTATTACTACTGTTTATATTGCCAGGGCAAAGGGGATCCCCAAGGCGGGTGATGATGCCAAAGGTATCGGTATATTTACAGAAAAGGATTTGCCCAAAGATTTGGCCTTTGACCATGAAAGGATACTAAGGGATTACTTTACCTACCGAACAAAAGATAAAGGATGGATAAAAAGTTCTTGGTAGATTTTATGTTAGGAAAGTTGGCAAAATGGCTAAGACTTTTGGGCTATGATGCAGTCTATAAATCTATTACAAATATGGTCGATTTAGAAAGATATCTAGACCAAGGATATATTTTTTTAACAAGACGCAGTGATTGGTTAAAGAACAAAAAATTGCCAAAAGATATGTTTTATTTTGTTCAATCAAATAAAACCCAAGAACAAATGCGTGAAATAATAAGGCATTTTAATTTAAAGCTAGATAAAAAATACATATTTTCTAGATGTAGCTGTTGCAATACAATATTAGTAGAAAAGAACAAAGAGGAGGTCATTCCACATGTCCCAGAGTATATAGGAAAGATTCACAATCGGTTTAAATTTTGCCCTACTTGCAAAAGGTTTTATTGGCCAGGTACACACAGAGAGCGTATAGAGGCCTGGCTAAAAGCCTGTTTTACTGAAGGCCATAGGCCTTAAGCTTGCGATAGAGATGGCTTCTTTCTAGTCCTATCTCTTGGGCAGTAAGGCTAATGTTTCCATTATATTTTTCTAATTTACGGCGAAGGAATTCCTTCTCAAAATAGCATTTTGCTTGCTTAAAGGTCTTAAAAGAAAATATATCTGTACCCTTCTCATTCTTTTGGGCAAGTGTTTTTCGAACGTCTGCTGCCCGAATAACCTTATCTGGTACCATAATCACCAAACGTTCAATAATATTCTTTAATTCTCTCACATTTCCTGGCCAATCATATTCTTTTAATAAGGAAATGGCCTCTTCTTCTATCTCCTTTAGGCCAAAATTGCTTTCTGAGGAAAATTCTTGTAAAAATTCTTTAACCAAATAAGGGATGTCCTCCTTTCTTTCCCTTAAAGGGGGGACCTCAATAGGCACTACATTTAGGCGATAATATAGGTCTGCCCTAAAATTTCCCTTTTCAATCTCATCCTCTAAATCTTTGTTAGTAGCAGCAATAACCCGCACGTCTACTTGAATGGTCCTTGTACCCCCTACCCTTTCAAAGCGTTGTTCTTCTAAGATACGTAAGATCTTGGCCTGTGTCTTTAAACTCATATCCCCAATCTCATCCAAAAATAGGGTGCCTCCATGTGCCAGGTCAAACTTTCCCCTCTTTCTTGTATATGCCCCTGTAAATGCACCTTTTTCATGACCAAAGAGCTCACTCTCTATTAACTCCTCAGGGATGGCTGCACAGTTTACCTCTACAAATGGCCCAGAGGCACGTTTACTATAATGATGAATCGCATGGGCAACCAATTCCTTTCCTGTCCCATTTTCGCCTCTGATCAAGACCCAGGCATTTGTAGGGGCAACCAACTTTATCTGTTCCCTTACCCTTTTTATGGCAGAGCTCTGTCCTGTAAGTTTATACTTAAATAAGGCCTTTTTTCTTAATTGCAGGTTTTCTTCGGTCAGACGTAAAAAATTTAAGGCATTGTTTACAGGAGGGATTGTGTTCTCCCAAGAGAGTGGCTTTTCAATAAAGTCATATGCACCCAATTTTATAGCCTTTACAGCAGTCTCAATATTTGCATGACCAGATATCATAATCACTGGCATTTGGGGAAATCTGGCCTTAATCCTCTCCAATACCTCAAGGCCGTCTATATCTGGGAGCCAGATATCTAAGAGGACCAAATCAGGGATCTCTTCATCTATCTTTATCAAGGCCTCATTGCCACTGGTGGCAGTAATAACAGAAAAACCCTCATCACAGAGGATACCATTGAGTGCCTGACAAATAGCTACCTCATCATCTACTACCAAAATAAGTTTAGACATGATTAATTAATATATCTAATCTTTTGGAAAAATCAACCAAAAAGGAGAGCCTTCTGCAAATACCTATTGCAGGCTAATATGAATTGTTAAATAATCATCATAAAGAAAACCGACAGTAAGATAAATATCACTAATACCCCTAATATCCCAAGGCCTATTGCCCTTGGGGTCAACCTCATTGCAAGTATTGGACTCCTGACCCAGGAGATTACAGAATAGGCAACCTTTAATATGCCTTTATCAATAAAAGAGCCAAAAGCTATAAGAGGACCCTTACACAATCGTATAAATTCCATCCCGGGCAACCTGAGGAACCAATCGGTGTCTAGATTAACAGCCCTCATTTCTGGTGGATGATATCCAGAGAGAATAAGGAGTGTAAAGGCCAATGCAGCAAACATTAAAAGCTGAAGCATGCTCAATACATGGAATGCTGTATATGGTACATAATCAACAGGATATGGAAGAATTTTATAAAGTGGGTAAGGATAAACACCTAAGAAGATGCATATAAATGCAGCAATACCCATGGCAATGCGCATGTTAATTGGGGGCTCCTTTGTCCTTATGCCAGAATCCTCACCAAAAAATGTGAAATAAGGGACTTTTATGCCTGCATGATGCAATACACCTGCAGAGGCATAGTATAACATGAACCATATAATGGGCAAATGCTGCTTGGCGGCTGCAGTAAGGGTCATTGACTTAGTTGTAAAACCAGAAGTCAACGGGAATCCAGAGATTGATGCAGCAGCTATGATACAACACACAGCCGTAAATGGCATAGTCTTATAAAGACCCCCCAGGTCTGTCCCTCTGATCTTTCCTGTCATATGGAGGACAGCCCCTGTAGACATAAACAGAAGTGCCTTATATATGATATGGACAAAGGCATGGGAAACTGCACCATTTATAGCAAGTTGTGTGCCTATTCCGATGCCACACACCATAAATCCTACCTGGTTAATAATGCTATATCCAAGTACCCTCCTCATGTCATTTTCAATAACGGCATAAAAGATGGGATAACATGTCATAAATGCACCAGCCCATGCCAAAATTGCCTCACCTGGAAAGGTCCTTGCCAGAATGTACACTGCACTCTTGGTAGTTAAGGCACTCATAAATACTGCACCTGTAACAGTTGCCTCAGGATAGGCATCAGGAAGCCATGGATGGAGGGGAAAGACCACTGCATTCAAGCAAAATCCAATAAATATAAGATAAGTAGATAAATCAGAGAGTCCTATATAACCAAATTCAGGGGTTCCTCTTTTGTAGACATATAAGATTATGCCTGCTAAAAGACACGAACCACCAAAAAAGTGCCACAAGAAATATCTAAATGCAGCTTTACATGCCCTATCTGTCCTTCGTGCCAATATAAGGATCACAGATGCTATAGCCAATATCTCCCAAAAGACATATAGAGAAAACAAATCTCCTGCAAAGGTAATACCTAAGGCACCTCCAGCATAACAAAAGGCTGCAATATGTTGCACATCATCTTTTACATGAAGTGCATAAATAATCCCTATAAAGGTTATTAAAACAAATATATACCCAAAGACCATACTAAGGTTATCAACTCTGCCAAAGATGAGATTATAATCCAGAAACTTGACAATCCAGTATTTTCCTTTAGCCATATTAAGGAGGTCTATAAATGCGAGAACAGGCAATAGGAGCATATATAAAGATTTTAGCCTTCCTTTTAGTAAAGGAATAAGAAATGCCCCAATGATAAATATTGCTGCTGGTGGAACAATGTTAATCATGGTGACCCTCTTTTCTTTTCATTTCATAATAATCCTCTTTTCTTCTAACAAAAAAGCGCAATGCCTTTGCTATAAAAGTAAGGGTAACTAAAGCAAGAAATCCATATACAGCAAAAAACTCAGGTGCTAGCTCCCATGAAAAATGGCCATGCTTGGGAACAAAGAAATCAAGAATAAGAAGGATTAAAAGCGTTATATAAAAATATCTCATAATTTTTGCTCTGTTTTCAGGAGAGTCAAGAAAGGTTAACTCTCTTTTCTTTTTCATATTTTCCTCCTAAAACAATAAAAAGATTATACCAAGATATAAAGAAGCTATTAAAACCACTATATGAAAAATTTTCTTATATCTTGGTTCACCTTCATGACCGAGCACCATTTTTTCTTCAAAATTGGTTAACCATGCAGTTATTTCACCATCATCTTGCTTGTAGACAATATCTTCTCCCTCTTTTTCTATCCTTCCCATATTACATACCTCCAAAAAGACTTCTTACCGCCATCTCTGCAAGGTCTAATATGTGAAATGTATTAGGGAATAAACAAAAGATAATGGAGAAAATTGCCGTTATACTAAGTGGGATAATCATGAAAAGATATAGAGGTCTTTCTCTCTCTATTATCTTTTCTTCTACTTCCCCTCCGTTTGCTAGGGCTGGTACTGCTTGTTTTTCAAAGAATGCAGTCTTTATTACGGGGAAGAAATAAACAACATCCAGTAAGGCGCTTATTATGACAACAGCTAGGAAAATCAACTGACCTGCCTGTATTGTTCCAAGGCAAAGGTACCATTTGCTTATAAATCCAGCTACAGGCGGTACCCCACACATGCCAATGGCAGCTATAGAAAATGCTATCATTGTTATGGGCATCTGTCTCCCTATCCCTGCCATCTGGTATATTTCTGTCTTTTTTGCTATTACTATTAGTGCCCCAGCGCAAAGAAATAGCGTTATCTTCATAAATCCATGAAAGGTAATGTGTATCATAGCACCTGTTGCCGCCTTAGGACTTAATATTGCTGCCCCAAGAATTATAAGGGAGAGTTGATTTATAGTAGAGTATGCAAGTAGTCTTTTTAGATTAACTTGTCCAATAGCATAAAAGTTGGCAACTATTATGGTGAAAGAGGCCAAAAGACCAAGGGCCAACCCTAGGTTAAGTTCATGCATCAAGTCTATCCCATAGACATAATAAACTGTCCTTATGATTCCAAAGACACCTGCCTTTACTACTGCTACTGCATGCAGGAGCGCACTCACTGGTGTGGGGGCAATCATTGCGGTAGGAAGCCAGGAGTGGACAGGCATCCAGGCAGCCTTCATAAATCCCAACATAAAGACAAAGAATAATGCTTGTAGAACTAGCCGAGATGTAGAACCAAGTGCTGGTTTTAATATCCCATGTGGGTTAAAGTCTGTAGTCCCAACAAGGAAATATATCACTAGTATCCCAAGGAGAAGGAAGACGCCTGCAGTGAGTAGATAGGCTAGATATTTATGGCCTGCATATATGGCCTCAGGTGACTCATCATGGGCTACTAGAGGATAGGTTGATATGGTCAATATCTCATAGAATACATACAGAGTAACTAAATTGGCAGAGAGGGCTATCCCTATTGCCCCCAATATGGCAAGGGCAAAACAAAAGTAATACCTTGTCTGGGCATGTTCTTCTAATCCCCTCATGTATCCTATGGAGTAAAGTGATACCAATATCCATAAACAAGATGAGG
>JAGGTC010000077.1 GCA_021163945.1 Deltaproteobacteria bacterium
CAGGAATTATGGGCGCCTATGTGATAGATTTAGACGCGGGACTTGTCACGGGAACGGCAACACCCGAAACGGGGGCACAAGCAACTCCTGGCTATTCAAAAGGCTCAGCAATCAACATGTATACTGATATCGGTGGGGAACCACTACAGCAAATATCATGGGACAGCGCAAAATCTGTCGATGATAAAATTCCTTCAACCGTGGCTTTAGCATTTCCCGTTCATCTTGAACCTGGAGCAAACTTGGATACGGATATAGCGACACGTGTAACTTCCTTTGATGTCGCAAACGTCTTCGTGAAGTATACCGTCCGCGTGGACATTCTCACGGTATCGGGATTCACGCTTTACTCTGGCTCGCATTTGCCCGACGAAGATAATCCATACGAGGCTATCTTTGAAGGTATGGACTTTTGGAAGGGCGTTGGCGACTTCTTCAATTCCCCTGGTGGAATAACACTGATGATAATGATAATAGTTGTCTCACTGGTGGTATTGTACGTTGCAAAGAAAATCTCGCTTCCCGTGTGAGAGGTGTAAAAAATGGAGTCCGTCTACATAATCACCTTTTTACTTTTTAGTGCGGTTTTGTTTGTTCTCCATAGAGCTAGTAAACTCTCGAAAAGAATGCTAATAAACGCAATCAATTTGATGGTGATTTTCTCAATTTTAGAGTACTTGATGTTCGGCAATATACTTGGAAAAGGGGAGATAGACTGGCGCACGGCCATTGATTATTATCACGCCACACTGACATTCCTGTTCATATATATGTTTATAGCGATGTTCTACGCGGTTCGCGGGCGCTTAACGCTCCGTGATATAGTGATGTCAATCGCCTACGGTATGTTCGTGGGTGTCGCGGAGGACTTTCTATCGGCGTTATTGATAATCAAGGATCCGCAGCAGGCATCGCAATACTATTCATCGAGTAAATGGATGTCGGAAGTCTGGAACGGCGTACATCTCGGCTGGATATTCGGCATCCCGACCTGGTACATAATTTATCTTGGAATTTTTGTTCTGATATTCTACTATCGCAACAAAATCCCAAATACGGTTATTATAGGTGGATAAAATGTTAGTCCCACAAATAGTTAAACCACTCCAACCTTTACGTGATGAGTTAATAGAGACCGCCCAAAAAATCCGCACGATCTCAAACTCTTACTACATCGCCGACATAATCGGTATTGATAGCACCCTCGACTCCGAGATTCAAGCCACGCTCAAACTCATACGCCTCGCCACCCGACATTTAAACGCCCTTTATGAGATAAAGAAAAAGGAGGAAGTAGAACAATGAAGAGAAAGAAAGAGTCTGTAACGATACTCAAGATATTCATAGTATCCTTCCTGTTCTTTTGGATTATTGCAGTATTGGGCGTAATGTCGTATTCGTTTTACTTATTTATGTATGGTGAGAAACACATACTTCAAGAGCCTAATGTAAGTATTGCAGCTTTTGAGTTTACTGTGAATATCATCGCGATATTTTTTGTTGTGATACTATACCTGAAGGAGGTGTATAGAATTGCCAAGTAAAAAGAGGGTTGTACTACTGTTTCTTCTTGTGTTTCTTATGGGTATTACTTCTCAATCTGTCATGATACTTCAAAATTCCCAACCTACTATGGCAAATCAACCTCATTACCCTCATCATCTTAATACGAATGAGTTACAGACAGTAAGAGTAGAATATGAGTTAACTCGTGTAACACACCCATCATGGTTTGTTGAACCACCAACATGGGGTACTAGTTCAGGCAGTTGGTCGAGTGGATACGAGAACGTAACTACAACAGCTATATCCTATGACGACAATGTGAAGATGTTACAATACTATTATCTATCTTTTTCGGGCGGTAGTGCATTTGATTACTACATAAATTCAACGTGGTATATCCATTATCCAGCAGATACATTTAGGTATTACCTACAAGTGGAGTTGGAAACAGATTATGTCTCGTCTTTACCTATAAGCAGTGGCTCATCAACATATAGTTATGGTTTTAGTAGAGATTTTGTAGCATCAGAGGTGGTATTATCACTTGAGAATTACTTCCGAATCTGGAGCTCAGATGGATCATATGCAGATATCAATCACACAGTCGCTATCTACGCTCTTAACCAGACATCAGGAGCAGATGTTCTCGTGTGGAAGTTGGTATATACACAAACCAATGTTCTCATTAGTAGTAGTAATATTATCAACGCAACAATGACTGTTGATTATATCTTGCTTCACTTCTCGAATGTGGGTGCAGAAATAGTTACTGAAGACAGTCTGAAAGACGGATATGTCTTACACGTTGCAGAGGTTGAAGTCCCTTCACAATGTATTAACCTATATGTAAAATATCCAGAGGACTGGTCTATGTATGCGATAAGTCCAGATTCATCATATACAACGATGAATAGCACCACAATAAGGATCCCCTATCCGTTGGATGTTACTTACAAACTTTACTTCATCTCTTACGACACGTGGGAATATCCAGAGTACGAAAATTCAAGAGTTGCATACCTCAACTCAAAGGGCGAATACCTCGACTTCGACCAGTTTCACACGTACATCGCCGAATCCCCTTCACGACTAATCAGATACGCACCAGATGTAAATGACCCCGATCTAGTGGCGTGGTTCCGCTTCAATGAGGGCACAGGCACAAAGACATACGATTGGAAGCAAGGGTTGGAGGGGACATTATACGGCTCCCCCTCTTGGGCTACAGGGTATATCGGGGATGCGATAGAATTTGATGGAACAGATGATTATGTAAGCGTTAGTGGGATATCTGTTAGTGTTCCTTTTTCTATTGAATTTTGGCTATATCGAGAAAGTGATAGTGGTACGATAGAGCGTTTAATACAGTTAGAGGGAAATCCGTATGGTATATATGTGCAAATTGATACTCTTCAAAGAATACAAGCGGGGTTTAAAGCTACTACAGGCAGTTTTGTGAATATTTACAGTTATACGAAAATACTATTAAACCAATGGTATCACGTTATCTTCATCTATGATGGTTCTATGCTTTATCTCTACATAAACGGAAGATTGGATAATACCATGCAACCACAGCACAAGTAGAAAGCTTAGATGGCATAATCAATATAGGGCGTCTTAAAGATACTACAACATATTACTATAACTTTCACGGTATCATAGATGAACCACGTATTTGGCAAAAGAGGCTAACATCCGAGGAGGCATGGTGGCACTATGCTCTTGCATTGTACTACGACGGGCAGAAAGATATGTTGGGTCGAACAGCATTAGTGCAATCAGGCACAATTACACGAGGTATTTTTGGTAGTGCATTTGAGATGAACCCAGAGTATCTTTCCAATCCAAATGCTTCTTCCTCCTCATATAAGGATGCGGGAATTAAATATTCAAAAGACTATGCTTTACAACTACACAACTCATTCTCTCTAATTATATTCATGAAGCCATATTGGAGTAGTATCACGGGGACATCAGAACATTGGTGGACATTTATAAGTAAAGACCACTATTCTAATGATTATTGGATAACATATAATCCAAACTACAAATACTTTGACTTACGACAAAACAAACAAGCACAGAGATATACTTGGTCGGTTGATTTAACCTCTCTAAATCAGCAATACATATTGTTCGTCTTAACATACTCGCTTGAAAATAAAACTGTTTATCTTTATTCTATAGATGGCTCTTACCAAGAGCATGAGTTATCCCGTATCTCAGGGGATAGAGATGATATTATTACAACAGATGTATCGGGTAATGTATGGATAGGTTCAGACCTCGGTACTACTTATCATTTCAAAGGAATTTTGGATGAGGTAATACTCCTCAACCAACCGATTTCTCCACAGATGATAGAAAATCTATGGAAAATAGCGAAGCCCTACATCGGCGGCTACTACACAGATACAGAGTTCGGGGCGACATGGAATATCGAACAGGACAGCCCCGAAGACGGAAACGGGTATGCGGAAGATTTCAGCGATATTAGTGAGTGGACTAATATATTTAGTTATCAGTCTTTCACTACAGATGGTGATGTTGCCAACTACACCATAGATGGGTCTCAAACATCAATAGTATGGGGGCATGTAGAGGTAAAGCTTACCGCAAACATCTCAACATCAGAATATCCATTCTTAGAAGTACGCTATAATTATTATGAAGTAGACCCGCCTGATGAATATTTCTACATTTATTTAATGAGTGGTAGTAGTGGAGTAGGGCAAGCATATTATGACGGTGGGGATAATAATGGCGAATGGGTTATTGGGCGCATAAATTTATTGGAGAAACTGGGTAATGTGCAATTTGACGAAATAAGGATACAAATACGGGCAGGTGCGGGTGATTTTGCTTATGTGCTTTTAGACTGGCTCCGCGTGTACGGCTTCCAAGGAGCGTCAGGAATTGCATACACAACGGATATAGATAGCGATGATTGGATAACATCAATTGGTGGCGTCTTAGAGATTCATAGTAATTTTGAAACGACAAATGATGAGTTTTTGGGTGTAAAGTACGATGTCCCAAACTTTGACGGGAGTGATAAAGTCTGTGAGATTAGATTCAAGGGATATATCTGGTTACTTTTTGTTATGACGACATCGGTTTATGAGTATATTTTCAACGCAAATGATTGGGTTGTTTTACAAATAGATTTATCCGATGGGTCAAGAACAGTGCTATCTGGTACTGTTACTACCGTTTATGCTTACACAGGTGGGTCTGGTAGTATTACAGAAATACGTATAGGACAAAACGATATAAGTGGGTATGACGCTGGGGAGTACTATGGGTACGTTGATTATCTAAGGATAGGATATTCTGACAACGAGAAGCTCCAAGACACTTCGTGGGAATCTTTGCTTTATCCAATCTACGAGCATCCAAAGAGCGGGTATGTCTGGTTTAACACAACGGATATCTTTGGTAATGTTTTAGTGTATGAGCCACGCTCCTACTCAGTTTACCAAGATTTCGTGCTACCGCTCTACAGTTGGAAGTTCAAGAACAACAAGGATAACACGTTCATACACATCAACATATCGCGGAACGGCTTCCATTGGAGTGAGTGGCTTGCGCCGAAGGAGGTAGCACGATACGATTTATACTCAGGAAACTACACCTTGCGCATAACTTATCCCGACAATTCGTATTTCGAAACCACTATTTCCGTCACGCAGGACTACTACTGGATGCTTTCGGGCAATACACTCGGCGACGTTCTCACGGGCATTGATAATCTATACTACAACATCACAAACGTGAACCAGACGCTCTACAATCAAATCATCAACGTGAATATATCACTAACGAACTGGAATAGTCAAATCAACAATACTGTTGTAAACGTGTATCTGAACCTCACGAACGTTAATTCCTCACTCGGCGACTTAATCCTAAACAATTATGAGCTTATCAAGAACCTCAACACCAACATGACAAATCAATTCCTAAACCTCGACGTGAACATCTATAACAACTTCACGACGATTAGTGGGCAAATCCTCTCCGTGAACAATACGGTACTGAACGTTAATGCCACTATTGACTACCAACACAACCAGATATCTACACAAATTACCAACTTACAGACAAATATGACGTATCAGATTAACTGGGTGCTCAACAATATCACGAACGTTAATTCTACGATTCACGCACAACTTATCGATTTGAGCACGCAGATTACTAATCTCCAAGACAACATCACCATCCAAATAAACGACGTCAGTACACAAATAGATAACGTGAACACGTCACTATCTCAACAGATAAACGATATTTCCGTACAGATAACCAATCTACAATCGCACATAGACGGGCAATTTAGCAATATTGAAGTTTGGCTCTACAACAACTTTTCTCAAATTAACGCACAAGTGATTTCCGTGAACAACACGATTCTCAACGTGAATTCTACAATCGACTATCAACACAATCAAATTACCACGCTCATCTATAATGTTCAGGACAACGTCACAACCCAAATAAACGACGTCAAAGTTCTCATAAACAACTTGCAATCCTCAATGGATGCACAATTCACCAACGTTGAAGTGTGGATATACAACAACTTCACACACATTGAAGCCCAAATTCTCTCCGTGAACAATACCATAATCAACATCAATTCCACAATCAGCCAACAGATTTCCCAAGTTTCGCTCCAGATAACAAATCTTCAGACAAACGTCACAACGCAGTTCAACTATGTTTTTGAGAACATCACGAACGTTAACGCGACAATCCACACGCAATTAATCTTCCTCTCAACTGAAATCAACAACTTCTGGACAAACATGAACTACACGCTCCTGAACATGGATGTGAATATGAACAACAATTTCACGAACATCCAGACGCAAATAGTCACTGTCAACAACACTGTACTCAATGTGAATTCCACACTAATAAGCGCGAATCATACCATCATAAACCAAATAACGAATCTCAACAACTCCATGACCTACCAGTTCACGCACGTGATAACCAATATCACGAACGTAAACAACACGCTCTACCAGCAAACCCAGACAATCAAGGAAGATATAGTTGATTTGGCGCACACGGAATACCGCAATCCACCGCCCGAACCTACGAAAGTACCTGTTGTCGGCGACTTAGTCACTTCGGAGGCGGGGCAAGTAATCGCGGGCTTCGGTATAATCCTTGCAATAATCTTCGCGTTCATGTACATTGTGGAGCGCGGAAGAAGAATATCAATCGAGGAGGAAAGATCCGCAAAAAGAATGCTTAACGCGTTGAAGAAATAGCGTTAAGATACCCCTTTATTTATTCTCACGCCAAAATATTATGTGAGGTGAAGAAAAAATGAATTTCGTGAAGAAACATAAAAGAATAATAATAGCGCTTGGTGGTATTTTCACACTGCTAGGAATAGTTGGTATCGGCATTGCGTACTTCACGAACGTGATACTGGGCATTTTGCTATTGTACATAGCGTACAAGAACTTCTGAGAGGTGAAATATCATGGGAAGAAGATTAGTAAAATCAAAACGAATAGTTGGTAGTGCAAAAGGCAACAGATTAATAAAAATACGAAATCCACGCGGGTTGGAGAAATACGGCTACGATCCAGACTTCAAGGCCTCAACACGGAGAAGGGCACTCAAGAAACTAGTGGAGAAGGAAGGATACGCCACGGCAATTCGCCGACTGAACGCCGTACGCGTTCTCACACGGAATACACTGCCGAAATACTCACGGATTTATGAATCCGATATGAAATGGCTTCAAAGGGAGTATGGGCGACGATGAGGTCTTTACGTGGGATTGGTGAAATATTCATAGGGGCTTTTATCTTGGGCATATATTGGCAGTACATCTTCCCTATGGTGCATCAAGGAAACGACATCGGCGCGATGTTTCTGGAGAGCACGATAATTTTCGCCGTGGCACGGGGCATCGCTAAATTCTTGATGTACACCCAAGGAGAAGCATTCTCACTGCGCAGGAAGACAATTGCGGAAATTCTGATTGGTGGGTCCATTACAACAATTACGTGGCAGTACATACTCCCGAATTTACCAAAGATCGGATTTACTTTTTGGACGGGTTCCACGGAGCAGATTTTCATAGCTTCCTTCCTAATCTATGTGTTCGCTAAGTACTTTGCGAAGGTGATTGTATGGTGAACTTAAGCAAATTAAAGGAAACAATCAAGAAAGGATTGAGAATAAGACCTAGCAAAAGACCACCTATCGAGGTGGCGTACCAGAAATACAAGCAAGTATCGAGAAGTTCAATTCTGGACTGGTTGATATTTGGATTGTTCGCAGTGCTTCTATTGCTTCCAAGCATTATAGACAACTATGCGCCGTATCTTGCGCCGTACAAGGGACAACTTATGTTCGGTGGCTATATCATTATGCTCGGCTTGATGATAGGGGCCACAGAGATATACAAAATCAACAGGACGCGCTCGCGGTACTTCATAAAAGCAAGAATAAATATGCCATCACGGCCGACATTCGAGACGCAATTTGAACTCGTGCCCGATAAAGAAGGCACACTGTATGAGATACCCATCAACATTGACAAGCGTGGCTTCTTGGAGTTCGTGGCCACCAAGAAAAAGAGATTGACGCAAGACGATAAGGTGCGAATTGAGGAGGGCGAAGAGACAATCAAGGGAAAATATCATGCCTACTTCATTAAAGATACAGTGCAAAACGTGCGCATGATTTGGCTGATGCCCTTCGAGTTCTTCAAGGGTATGGCCTTCGAAAAAGGAAAAGTCACCATTGCGGGCGAAGATGTTGATGCTCTCGTTGCACATGTAACGTTAGACTTCAAGCGTAAAGTGCCGTACAAGGACTTTGAAGAAGAATTGGACGAGGACGGAAAAGCAAAGAACGTAAAATTAGTAGAGGAAATAGTAGATTTATTCGAGGTTGTGGATTCGCCGTGGCACCGCAACTACCGTATGGAGCGTACAATCACGGACATGGAGGCCAGAGAAGTTATGATGGAATTCGACAAGCTTATCGCGTCGAAATACATTGATACGGTTCAAGCATTGTGGGACAAAAACTTAGAATTGCAAGAGAGATTAGATGAGACGCAAGTGTCCACTGTTTCACTCGCTAGTGAAATGGCCACACAGGAGACGGAAGTCAAAGATCAGTTAATGCTTTACGGCTTAAAGGATTTAGACAAGAGAAAGAGAGAGGAGCGGTTGGAAGACATCTTTCTCGGCGGTATTATCGCAACAGTAATTATCTTTCTACTAATGAACTTGGGATTTCTGTGAGGTGATGTTATGTCGAATCCAATGATTGACAAGAAGATGATGGAAGAGCTCCTTGAGGACTTACGAAAGCAGATAGGCATGGAGCAGTGGGCGTTTATTGTTCACTCCGCACGATTCGACCCTGCAACCTATGCACTTGCAGGTGAATTGCGGCCGAACGCAAAAATTGTTGCGTTACGATATATTCTTATGAACGCATACAAATCAGTATGGGCAATGACTCTCAAGGCGAAAACACTCTACAAAAAGTACATGAAGCGCCGCAAGGTCTACGTGGAAATCAAGCAAAAAAAACTGACGCAGAATCCCGACGGGACGATAGATGTAAAGATCATCACGCGCAAGATAAAGAAATATCCCGACGCCACTGCAAAAGCTAAGCATTTTTACAAGTGCTACAAACAACTACTCAGAAGGGCACTTCACATAAAGAATATCATTGATGCACTTTCCACACCGATTATGGGCTTCTATCAGAAACCGCCACAGGTTATTTTAACTAATGAAGGCATCGCGAAGAAGGAAAGCTACTTCTTCACGAACGATAAATTCGCGAAAATTAAACAAGAAGTAGAGGCAATTGTGGGCGCGCAGAATCCCGTTGTGGCATCAACAAGCGCATTAGGCGAAACGGAAAGACCAATCGCCGATGCTCTGCGGAGAAAGCTAGAGAAACAAAAAGAGGAATTCAAACGCGCATTGATAGAGCCCGAAGAATTCCTGTTCGAAGACGATGAGGAATTAGAAAAAATGGACCTGGAGGAGGAAAAACAAGAAAAATCCCCACAACCACAAGAAAAAAATGTAGAAGATGAAGAGCCAGAGGTTGAGTTCAGATGAGCGCGGAAATACGGCCGAACTTCGAGACACTCCCGATTCATGAGGTGCAGGAGAAAATCCATGAGGATAAAGAAAGAGAGTTAAGGTGGGCAAACAAGGACAATATCACGGCGCACTACGTCTTTTGGGGCAGTATCATCAAGGCGATTCAGTGGAGCTTGAACTTATATATTCGAATCTGGGGGCCACGCGGACTAGGGAAATCCGAGACCGCAATGTCCATCGCCGTGGGTATTCATAATATTGCTAGGAAGTTAGGGCTGAAGGCAAAAATTATTACTACTTTTTCTTTTGAAAAGACTCTCGAGGTTCTCACCGAGCTGTCGAAAATACTAGACAAGATGAGAGATGAGCAAGGAAACGTAAAATCCGACACCGTTTTTGTAATCGTCCAAGATGAAATGTCGTATTTAATGGGTGAAGGATCCATAAACACAATGAGAGCAATCATTAACATCCTGAACCAAGCCCGTGTTGCGCGGGTATTTCTTATTATTATCTCGCCACGACGTGAGGAATTCGGGCAACTGTCAGGTCACGCCGATATAATTTTAGAGGCAAAGCGCCGAGAAAATACCTTGCGAATGAATCAGTTGCGATTATGGACGCGTACCGAATGGCCCGTTGGCTGGCTGTATATACCACTCCACCGGTATGAAAAATTGCGCGAGAGATACGAAAAGGCAAAATGGGATAACCTACTCAAGTTGATGGCCCAAGGAGGAATATCAAAGGCAACTTCCACACAAATGTTCCACGAGATAGCACAGAAATTCATCAAATATGTGCAGGAAAAGAACATACCACTCACACCGCGAAAACTCATGGAGGCGTTCGAGGACTTCGTTATCGATTTCAATATACCCTTCATCACAACAAAAACATACGAGCGCGCGAAAGGATACTGCGTCCGAAAAGCGCTCGCGGAAATCACTGAATCCCAGCCCACAGAAGTGAACAAGGATATATTCGGCCGACCTTCTGGCGAATTGATATTCAAGAAGACGCAAGAAATCGACGATATAGAGTTCGTTAATGAAGTCTATAAGGCGGCAATCGAGATATTCGAGGGGCGCAAAATCTCGTTCTACAAGTTGCGCCGTGAAATGATAGACGCGTGGTATGACTACTACTATAAAGGAATGACTATGGACGCCACCGCGGATAAGTACGGTTTGAACCACGAAACCACACTAACCAACGCCTATAAAAGTGGTGGCTGGTTCAGCGTCGTCCGCGAAGAGATTTTGGGCTACGCCGTCGAAATTGCATTAACTCGCACCTATCTAAAGGGATTCAAAGTTGTCGGCGGAAACAATCCCAATATGCCAGATCTAATAAACGGTGAAACGCCCGAAAAATCCGATGTCTGGGTGGAAGTCAAAAGTCGCCACCGTGACACCTATCCAACCGCGGACATGATAAACCGCGCAGAAAGAGAGTTCTTGCAACAAAACCGCGGAAAACTGTACCTGATAATCTTCATCTTGCGCAAAAAATCAGCACCTGGCGGGCCGAGAGTAATCTCAAGCCTCCGGACCTACGAAGTAATCCTACGCGAAAAACAAGAGGAAAAAGAAGAACAAAAAGAATAACATTTTTACTCTTTTTTTGATATTTTTCTGAAAAATCGTTATCATTATTTTTTGTATGAATCCCTGGGCCTCAGATTTGAAATTCATCATCGGCCCAAGGAAAGGAGGTGAAAACGAAATGGCCCGAGTACGCCACTTCCTCCAGATGAAGATCCATGGCCAAATAAGAATATCACACGGCAAGATATAAAAAGTCCGACAGAAAGTTCCGTTTTAAATCGGAATCTTCCGTCCCAAACCCGAAAGTATGACATACGTCATACTCGGAAAGAAAAAAAAAGAAAAAGTGAAAAGTCATTTCCTCCTAAGTGTATATACTTGTATGTTGTTCCATTCAAGCCCCCAATTATTTGTTGACATATCCTCTCGTACAAAAAAGATCTTATCTTTCCATCGCCATATCTCCCACTTTATATACAATCCATAGCCTGTTATTTCACCTTTGAAAAGTTGCTTGCCTTTTTTTATTGTAGCAATTAGTTTATATATGTCGACATCGCCTTCATAGCCTTGTCCATCCCGTATATAACAAGAAGATGGCCCTGTAACTGTTGCCCACTCTGAATATTTTTTTATTTGTGATAACTCTTTCTTTTTTTCCAACGCCATCAAAACTAAGTACTGCAAGTATTTTCTTTGGATATCATCCTTATTCTTCTCTACAACATCTCGTAAGTCTATGCCCTTTTCTCTTGCACGTTGTAATTCGTATTCATCAAGCCCATCTCTAAAATAGTCATATCTCCACTCTGGGGCAACCAAAAAGAACCATTCGCCCCACATACCACCGATTTGTAAGACTAACCTATCATGATCAATTTCTATGTAAACTTCTTCACCGTTCATCTTTTTCACCTCTAAAAAAAAATTACTTGTACTCCACCTCCCACTCTTCAGGGGAGGAGAGTTTCAGATAAGTGGGTAACCATTCCCAGAATAAATTATCAAATTCCTCACTGTTTGTATCAATTCCTTTTTCTTCGGCCTCTTGCATTGCACGCTCGTAGGCTTCATAAAACGCCGAGACAGCGTCCCCGATAATCTCGGGGCGTAATACTCTTGTTGTATGATTTGCAATACGCAAACTAACGTTGGGTTCTGACATCGTAACAAAGAAGGATATTTTTATCAAGACGTCATCGGCAATCAACGCGTAGTCGATGTCCTCCCAGTCAAGGGCTATCCCTACATGCCCTTTCACTATTTCCAAGTATTTCGATAGCTCCTCTGAGTCGTCGGGTTCACCGTTCACCATGAACCCCTTTATGGGGTCCCACTCGATTTTTAGTATATTAGACAACATTCGGCGGAACTTGTCAACAAATAGGTTACTGTACCTTGAGAAGTTCTCGTATTGTATTTCATTAAGCTTCATACTAATACTCCTTGTTAAGGATCCTTGTAGAAACTTCTTTTTGTCGTCGTCACAAAGGTAATCTTTGTATCTCCTGGCTATTTTTCTAAGTAAGCCCTTGTCTTTTGCTACGATTGTTAAATCATTCTCCACCACATTATCCCAATCGTTCTCATAGTGACGATAAAGTACGATGGTGTTGTGATTTTTTATCATATATATGTATTCATCATCGTTTATCGTCGGGTAGTCATATTGCTTACTATGTTTCACGAGTTTGAACTCACCATCTACTATCGCCCATTCTTCATTGCAATAGTAGAAACTTGGCCCTGGACGGACCCCATCTATTAACTGAATCTTCCGTGTCATTTTTTTACTCCATTCAAGGTGAAGCTTAAAGTTTGGCTTGATTTTGAATTTCTCAATTATCCCACAAATTTTTTCAAAGCTTAGATCCTCCCATCTTTTTACCTCTCCAGAGGTTGGGAGGGGAGCCTCTGGGCGAGGGGTCTCATTTGCCTCCATTTTTCGACACCTGCCCCCCGCGTGCACGCAACACGCGGGGATTGGCAGAAAAAGTGGAAAAAATGAAAAATCATCGCCATACATTACATTCATATTTTGTCAAAAGTTCCTTTAGGCCTCTTAATAAAAATTCAGTAAACTTCTCATCGTCATGTCTTTTCACGGCAACTACCCTATCAGGGACAGTTGAGAAGTTTGAGTTCGCATGTAATATCATTTTCATGTTGTCTTTCGTTATTTCTATTTTCAC
>JAGGTC010000092.1 GCA_021163945.1 Deltaproteobacteria bacterium
TTTTATATCCTTTTTGTCCATAAGATATTGTTAGATAGCTGTGTGTAAAATCAGTTGCTAATTATTCAAAATTGGGTTATCAATACAAAACTGTGGAAGCAAGATTTAAAAAAATTGACTATTTGGTAGGTTTCTTTATCATTGGGGCCCTTTTTATCCTCATTGTAGCCATTGTATGGGTGGGAAAGGGAAAGGAGTGGTTTAAAGAGTACAATACTTATTACATATTTTTTGACCAGGGTTATAATCTGACAATTAATGCAGAGGTAAAGATGTTAAACACACGTGTAGGAAAGGTAAAGGCCATTAAGATTACCCCTAAAAATAAAGTAAAAGTAGTAATCGCTGTTTTAAAGGAGTATGCAGACCGCATTAAAACTGACTCTATAGCCACAGTGGCAAGCCCTACTATCATTGGTGGTGAATATATTGCTATTACTGCAGGCTCTCCAAAAAAACCCCCTATTCCTGATGGGGGCGTTATAAAATCCGTACCAAAAAAGACACTCTCTGATTATGTAGAACAGTTTAAGTTGATGGAGAAGTTTAATACCATAAGCCTTGCCCTAGAGAGATTGGCAACCCTTATAAATAGGCTACAAGACCCAAATGGACCACTTTGGCAAACTCTAAACAATTTGCAAGGTATTACAGGTCAAATAAAGACAGGAAAAGGGGACCTAGGGAGGGTTATCTACAAAGAGGAGGTAGTTGGAGACATAAAAGAGGCTGTATCAAAAATCAGGGAGGCAAGTAGAGAATTGCCCGCCATTACTCAAAGTCTTTCAAAGAACCTTACACATTTAGAGGCCATCTTAAATAATATAGAAAAAAGCACAGGTGAGCTCCCATCTATTATGAAGCATAGCAAAGTAGGCGCAGAACAGATACCAAAGATAGTAGAGAAGATAAATAGACAATTAGAGGAGACCAAGGATATTATTTACTCTATTAAGGCCATTCCTATTATAAGGCATAACCTACCTGTCTCTGAAAAGGAGGGTATTATCTATCTACAAAAAAGGGCTAATATTAATGAAAAATAAAGATTTTTTAAACTTTTTACTCCTTACCTCTTGCCTTTTGCTTTTAATAGGTTGTGGCCATCCATTATCAAAAACAGAGATCAAACTTGCCTCTATAAAGGCATATGAAATTGAGGGACAAGAGGCCTTTGTGGCCAATAATATTCCAGTGGCAAACAGCCGCTTTAAGACAGCTCTTAGGCTATATGCCTCCATTGATTGTTTAGAGGGTGTTATCCGTAGTTACAACAACCTGGCCGCCGTGGCCCTGAGTAAGGCCGATTATATCAATGCAAGAAAGTATCTCTATCAAGCACAAAAGATAGAAGAGAATTTTTATTACCCTCAAGGGGTAGCCATTACACTAAATCTCTTGGCAAGCTGCCTCTTAGAACAAGGTATTTTGGATAAGGCAATAGACCTTGAGCTAAAGGCCATAAAAATATCTAAAAAACATAATCTAAATGGGCCTTTGGCAGCAGCCTATAATAATTTAGGTGAAATCTATTTAAAAAAGGATAAGGTAGCTGAGGCGGAGAAATCTTTTAAAAAGGCTGCATCTATAAACAAAAAGAAAAAATATTGGTCAAACCTGGCCATTAATTATTATAATCTGGGTCTAATTTATCTAAAGAAAAGGGATTTAGAGCAAGCCAAACTATTTTTAAAGAAGGCCTTAGAATATGATCAAAAGGCACTATGTCCAAAGGGCATTGGGGCAGATCTAGAGATGCTTGCCAAGGTGGCTATGAAAGAAGGTCACTTAAATAATGCAATATTTTATCTAAGGCGTGCATTGGGGGTCTATAAAGGTATCGGTGATAAAGAAAAGATAATTAAAATAGAAGAAAGACTGAAAGAGATTACTAGTTATAAGGAGAATTAAAATGGCGTTTAAATCAGGCTTTGTGTCTATTATTGGTGCACCAAATGTGGGAAAGTCCACATTGCTTAATGCACTGCTTCAACAAAAAATAGCCATTACCTCAACAAAGCCACAGACCACTAGACACAAAATTAAGGGTATCTTAAATCTGCCTGAGATGCAACTAATCTTTATTGACACACCTGGAATCCATGAGGCAAGTATAGAATACAACAAATATTTAGTTAAACTTGCTGTAGAGACACTACAGGAAGTAGATGTGATCCTATTTATGATTGAGCCATTTCCCTGGGGTTTAAGCGAGGGGAAAAAGATTATCTCTACTTATTTAAGCCAGGTAAAGGTGCCTTGTATTTTACTTATAAATAAGGTAGATAAGATCGCCAAACCGCAGCTTTTACCTATTATTGAAGAATTTAATAAGCTTTATCCATTTAAGGCAACACTTCCTATCTCTGCAAAAAAACAGGCAGGTCTAGAGGATGTCTTAAAAGAGATTGCTGCCTATCTACCAGAGGGGCCAAGGTATTACCCAGAGGGCCTTATTACAGATATTACAGAGAGGCAACTGATTGCAGAGATTATAAGAGAAAAGGCCATTGAGTACACAAAGGAGGAGGTTCCCTATAGCATTGCTACTGTGGTGGAGGAGTATAGGGAGATACCAGAAAAAAAGATGGTCTATATTGGTGCTGTAATCTATGTAGAAAAGGACTCCCAAAAGGGCATTATCATTGGTAAAAAGGGGAAAATGATAAAAGATATTGGACAGATGTCCAGGAAAGAGATAGAGAATCTCTTGGGCTGTAAAGTATATTTAGAATTATTTGTTCGCGTCAAGCCCCATTGGCGTCGCGACCCACGGACTTGGGCAGAATTGGGGCTAAAGCAGTAGCTAAATTTATACTTGCCTATTCCTTAAAATTACATTATATTGATTTTAATGAGTAAAATCTTATGGGGGATAGAGATGCCTATACCACGTATTTTAGGGATCCTTATTGTGTTTGGAATTGTATTTATGGTAATGGGGGGTATTTGCTGGCACTTTACAGAGTCATGGAAGGCCGTTTTTATCGGGGATATGGCCGTAGCACTTTTGATCATCCCCCCTGTGATATTCCAAGCAAAAAAGGCAAAATAAGAGTTTATCTCATTAGGCATAGTTCAAGATTATTTTTTTATCTTTAGTATTCTGTCTAAAAGTCTTCAGGTTTGGGGGATTAAAGTGCCCAAATGGTGTTTGTACCCTTTAATATTTATATGGGGGATATTTATTATGGCTATAGACCTTTCAGCAAAAAGCGATATTGAGACATATACATTGAAAAATGGAATGCAAGTGGTTTACCAAACAGACTATAGCCTACCTGTAGTGGCTATCCAGATTTGGGTAAAGGCAGGAAGTGCCTATGAGACGGATAAGCAAGCAGGCATTAGCCACCTTATAGAACATATGCTCTTTAAGGGGACCCCTACAAAAGGGCCCGGTGTGATTGCCAAAATCATAGAGGGCTGTGGTGGCTCCATTAATGCATACACTAGTTTTGATTACACAGTTTATCATGTAGTAGTACCCAGCAGGGAGTGGCGTACTGGCCTAGAGGTATTGGCAGACGCCGTCCAACACAGCCTCTTTGATGAGACTGAACTAATGCGTGAGAAAAAGGTAGTATTAGAAGAGATTAGAAAAGATATGGATCTACCTACACATATACTGGCAGATGCCATCTTTTCTACAGCATACAAACTCTACCCATATAGACGTCCTATCATTGGCTATGAAGATACAGTGAAGAGATTAGACCGTGATGATCTATTGAATTATTTTAAGATGTGGTATCAGCCAAAAAACATGGTGTTAGTAGCTGTAGGGAACTTTGAAGAAGAGTCATTTAAAGATGCAGTAAAACACTACTTTAATAAAGAAGGCGGAAAACTGCCAAGGCCTTTATGTATAAAAGAGCCAGGTCAAGATGAGTTGAGATTAAGACAAATTAAAAAAAATATAAATGAGACCTATCTTGCAATGGCATTTCATATCCCAGGGATGGGAGAAAGGGATGCCTATACAATGGATGTTTTATCAGAAATTTTAGGGGCAAAGGAGAGCTCCCGTTTAAATGAGGTATTGAGGCTAAAAAAGGCATTAGTACATTCTATCTCTACTCATTCATTTACCCCAAAAGGGCCTGGTCTCTTCCTTATTCAGGCAACCCTTGATTGTAAAAAGGTAAAGGAGGCCTTAAGGGAGATATTTATCCAGATAGATGAATTGAGGCGAAGGGATGTAAGCAAAGAGGAGATTGATAGGGCAAAGCGCTCAATCTCTGCAGATTTTATATATGACCAAGAGACTGCCCAG
Source organism: Deltaproteobacteria bacterium (assembly GCA_021163945.1). Classification (GTDB taxonomy): domain Bacteria; phylum Desulfobacterota; class Desulfofervidia; order Desulfofervidales; family DG-60; genus JAGGTC01. The sequence continues at coordinate 4,277 of JAGGTC010000092.1, forward strand.
GGTTGGGCAAGGACACTAGGATATTTTCAAGTGATAATGGGAGATGCCAAGAAAAGTGGTGAGTATTTAAGACATATCCAAGAGGTCACAGCAACTGATATAAGGCGTGCCGCTAGGGAATATTTCTCTTTGAATAATCTTTCAATTGTATTGCTTGTCCCAGAAGATGAGGATTTTGCCTTAAAAGAGTCAGAGATAAAAGAAATTTGGCCAAGGCAAAATCAGGTTGAAAAATTTGTATTTGACAATGGTCTGACCCTCCTTTTAAAGGAAAATCATCGTTTGCCCATATTTTCAGTAGCAGCAGTATTTTTAGGGGGCCTAAGGGCCGAGGGCGAAGATACAAACGGCATCTCAAACTTTATTGCAAAGATGCTTACAAGGGGGACAAGTAAACACTCTGCCATAGAAATTGCTAGGATCATTGATAATATGGCTGGAGAATTAGAGGGGTTTTCTGGCTGGAATACATTTGGCATAACAGGGCACTTCTTAAGCCAATTTTTTGAGGATGCAATGACCTTGGTAGCTGAGGTTATAAGAAGGCCTACCTTTCCAAAAGAGGAAATAGAAAAGGTAAGGACATTGATCTTGTCAGATATAAAAAAACAGAGGGATTACCTCCCTGCTGTGGCCTTAAACCTATTTTACAAAGGTCTATATGAAAACCACCCTTATGGTATGAATCCATTGGGGACAGAGGAGAGTATAAAAAGATTAGAAAGGAAGGATCTGTTAAATTATTATTATCATCATATCGTTCCAGAAAACATGGTACTTTCTATAGTAGGGGATGTAAATAAAAGAGATGTAATTGAGATAGTAAAAAGACTTTTTTCTGATTGGCAAAAGAGGCCATATCAGCCTCTAATGCCTCCAAGGCCAAAGATTATAAACAGACCTAAGATTGTAAAGCAAAAGATAGAAAAGGCACAAGTACACTTTGTCTTAGGCAATCTTGGCACTACCATTTATAAAGAGGACAGATTCCCTTTAGCAATAATAGATGCCTTGCTCTCTGGGCAGGGTGGGAGGTTGTTTATCCCTCTTCGTGATGTGCAAGGGCTGGCCTATAGTGTTTCCTTTTTACAGAGGGAGGGTATAGAAGAAGGGAACTGGTGTGTGTATATGGCCACAAGCCCAGAAAATCTAAAAAGGGCCATAGATGGTGTAATCAAGGTACTTGATAAGTTGAAACAGGGGATTACAGATGATGAGCTTGAGAGTGCAAAACGTTACATCATAGGAAATTTTCTTATTAATTTACAGACAAATGGCCAGCAGTCTCTATCTATGGCACTAAATGAGAGATATGGCCTGGGTTATGATTATGATGAGGAATATATAAAAAATATTGAGAAGGTGACAAAAGAAGAGGTAATAAAAACTGCCAAAAAATATTTAACCACAAATGGCTATGTATTGAGTATTGTTGGCCCAATTGATTAAATCAAAGGACCATCCAGGGCTTTGGTAAGAAGAGGTGTTTGTATAAATTGAGGATATATCTATCTGTCATACCCGCGATAAAATCACAGACAATACGCTCTTTAGGGTCATTTCCTAAAGGTTTCCCTATCTCATTTACAAAAAGTGCCTTATCATCTAAGAATCTAAAATAGAGGTCTTTAATCACCCTTTTGGCCTTTGCAAAGTCTTTTAAAACCTGAGGACTATAATATACACGTTCAAATAGAAATTCCCTCAGCTCAATCATGGCACCCAATACCTCTTCATCTATGGAAAGCCTCATATTATTTTCAAGGGTTTTTTTAATTGTGCTAGAGACCATGGTATTGATGCGCCTTGAATGGCTATTTCCTAAAATCTTTTGGCATCTTTTGGGGATTTCCTCTTCCCTGATTATCCCTCCCCGAATGGCATCCTCTACATCATGGCTGATATAGGCAATGATATCGGCAACCCTTACTACTTGCCCTTCTAAGGTAATTGCTGTATGTTCTGGTTTAGTAGGGATAATTTCCCCACGTCCCTTGGAGTGTTTCAATATCCCATCCCTTACCTCATGGGTAAGGTTTAGCCCCCTTCCCCCTCTTTCTAAATAGTCTACAATCCTAAGGCTTTGCTCATTGTGGGAAAAACCACCAGGTACAATCTCATTTAATACCTCTTCCCCGGCATGGCCAAAGGGTGTATGGCCTAGGTCGTGTCCTAAGGCAATGGCCTCTGTAAGGTCTTCATTTAGTGCCAGGGCACGAGAGATGGTCCTTGCAATTTGGGCTACTTCTAATGTATGGGTAAGCCTTGTCCGATAGTGGTCCCCTGTAGGGGAGAGAAACACCTGGGTTTTGTGTTTTAAACGACGAAATGCCTTAGAATGCAAAATGCGATCACGGTCTCTCTGAAATGCCAAACGTAAAGGACACTCTGGTTCAGGGAACAGCCTTCCCTTTGTCTTTGAGCTCAAAGTAGCATAGGGAGAGAGTATCTTTTTCTCTTTTTCTTCCAAGATTTGGCGTATACAGGGCATTTCTACTTCATAGGGACACTTGTCTCCAAGGCCCTTTTTATCCTTTTTTTGAGCTCTGTAAGGTCAAAGGATTTTACTACATAGAAATCAGCAGCCATGGACTTCATATCATTCTTATAAATTTCATAAGCTGTAGAGAGGATAACGGGCATGTTATAATATTTGTTTCTTATTATCTGAAGGATATCCAAACCATTACAATCTGACATCTTTATATCCAATATTATCAAATCTGGCCTTTCTTTCTCAATAAGCTCTAAGATATTCCTTCCTGTAGCAGAGGTTGAGACCTGATAACCTTCTCTTAACAGTTCTTCTTTATAGAGTGTCCTTATGTGTTCCTCATCATCAACTATTAATATCTTAGCCATTTTTGACCCCTTAACAATATTACCACATTTCCCCATCAAGGAAAATAAGTAGTTAAAAATCTGTCTTTGAAGTGTACCAATCTATTTGCCGACAAATGCCTCTTATTACTTGAATGTCCTTTTCCTCTAAGGGGATCTTACTAAATAGCCTTCTTATCACAAGCAGTGTGTGTTCTTCCTGCCCCTTTTGGACAAAACCTATTTTATCTAGGACCTCCATCAAGTGTTTATACATGGCACTAAGCTGTGCCCCTGTTGCAAGCCTTGGAAACTTTTGCGATATACCACATTTTGTTTGTAAAAACAGTTCATAAAGGACAATTCCCACTGCCTGGGCAAGGTTTAGAGATGGATAAGATGCATCTGTAGGGATTGTAACTGAGATGTGCCCTAAGGCCAATTCCTCATTCTTTAATCCACTTCTTTCTGGTCCAAAGACCAAAGCAATACGATTTTCCTGTGACATAGCTGAGAGAAAAGGCGCTATTTCCCTAGGTGTCAAAAGGGGTATTTTATAACGTCTACGGGCCGTTGTAGTAACTACATATTGGCAATTGCTCAATGCATCTTCCAGAGAACTAAATAATTTTGCCCTATAAAGGATATCCTCAGCCTTAGAGGCCCTAGAGATGGCCTCTTTAGTAAGAAATGGGCAAGGCCTTATTAGGCATAGAGAATTAACGCCAAAGTTTTTTAGCACCCTTGCCACTGCCCCAACATTACCAGGTATTTGAGGTTCTACTAAAATTATCTCTAAAGAGGATAGATTGAAAGTATACATTGAGTTAATCAGTTGACTGTTTTTTTTCCTCTTCCATAACCTCTTTAATTGCCTTAAATACCTCCTTAAAGCATTCCTTAAAACCACTTGGGGAGATACGCCCCATCTCAATAAATTTTACTACAATCTCCTTGGCTACCTTTAAAATTTTTTCCTCATCCGGTGTCATATCAACCTCCTAAAGAAAAAGCCTCTGCTGAAGCGGAAGAAGGCCTTGAAATCTCAGCAGAGGCTTTCTGGGAATATCGTTTCCGACATCCCCTTAATTTTTTTCATGAACTTGGTTGGGCCAAGCCCCCTCTCTTTTTCAATTTATCTACGCATATATCAAGATAATGCTGGGCCTTATGTGCTATAGGAAGGTCGCTGTAATCCGTGATAACATTTCTAAATCTCAACAAGGCAGACTTATATTGGTGTGTACGGTAGTAGAAACGGCCCACATAGAATTCGTGTCTTGCCAATTTTTCACGGCAGGCCTTAATCTTTACAATTGCCCTCTTTGCGTAATGACTCTCTGGATACTCTAATACTACGCGTTTAAAGGCAGAAAGCGCCTTTTTTGTCATTGTTTGGTCTCTATCAATAGAGAGGATGCGTTGAAAATAACAGAGGCCAATTTGATAGAGAACATGAGGGATATTTTCATTTTTGGGATGGAGTTTTTCAAATTCTTGATAAGCCGCTACTGCACTCTCATAATCAGAGTTGTAATAATAGGCATCTGCAAGTTTTAGCTCTGCCAAAATGGCATGGGGGGTGAAGGGAAACGTATCTCTCACATACTGAAATACCTTTATTGCCTGATCAAATTTGCCTTTTTGAAATAGATCCATCCCCTCTTGCATCAACTCCTCTGGTGGCCTCTCTTTTGGAGAGAGAGTGGCCTTCTTATTACTACAGCCAAAGATTATAATAATGCATAAAAAAAGGCAGATAATACCTTTCATACTATTCTTTTTATAACCTCCTCAATTGTGCTCTTAGGCACCACCCCAACAATCTGGTCATATAACTTACCATCTTTAAAAAACAACAGTGTAGGGATTGCCCTAACATTATAGCGACCTGGCACATTAGGGTTTTGGTCCACATTTAGCTTCCCTACCTTTATTTTTCCTGCATATTCATCTGCCAATTCCTCCACTATAGGGCTGATCATGTGACATGGGGCACACCAACTCGCCCAAAGGTCTATCAAGACTGGTAGGTTTGAATTTAATACCTCCTCATCAAAATTTCCATCTGTAAATTCTATCAGGTTCTTAGAAGCCATGAGATACCTCCTTAAAGAAGCCATAAATTAGAGCACAACCATTTTAGGCATGCTACCTTTCTTTGTCAAGTTAGGCAACAAGGTGAGTAAAAAAGGAGATGGCATTGAAACTTAACAATATAAGGGTTAAATAAAAGATATGCCTTTTAGGGTAGAGGTAGGATTTAAGGAAGGGATAAGGGATGCACAAGGTGAGAAGATTGCTAAAAAGATAAGGAATTTTTTGGGCATTGATGTAAAGGGTGTAAAGAGCATCTTTGTCTATACAATAGATGCAGATTTAACAGAAGAAGAGGTAGAGAGGATTGCATCTGGCCCGTTTTCTGATCCTATTATCCAAAGATTTTCTATCAATGAACCTTTAGAGGGGGATTTTGACTTTTTAATTGAAGTAGGCTTTAGGCCAGGTGTGACAGACAATGTAGGAAGGACAGCAAAAGAGGCCATAGAGTGTCTTTTAGGAAAGAGGCTAAAGGAGGAGGAAAAGGTATATACGTCCATTCTCTATCTCATAAAAGGAGATTTAAATGAGAAGGATGCAGAGAGGATTGCTAAAGACCTTCTGGCAAATACATTAATAAATCGTTATTACATTATAAGTAGAAAAGATTGGGATGGGAAGGTATCTATCCATCTCCCCAAGGTAAAGAGTATAAGGGAACCTCAAGTATTAAAGATAGACCTAAATATACCTGATGATGAACTCCTAAAACTCTCTAAGGATAGGCTCTTGGCACTAAACCTAAAGGAGATGAAGACCATTCAAAGATATTTTAATGATAAGAGGGTTATAGAGGAGAGAAAAGAAGTGGGGCTTGATGAGAGGATTACAGATGTAGAGATTGAGGCAATTGCACAGACATGGTCAGAGCACTGTAAACACAAGATATTTAATGGCATCATCCATTATACAGACGAAAATGGCAAAGAGACTATTATTAATAGCCTATTTGATACATATATCCGCAGGGCAACAGAGGAAATTAGAAGAAAAAAGGGGAAAGATGATTTTTGCCTTTCTGTATTTTCTGACAATGCCGGTGTAATAAAATTTAATGATGACTTTAATCTGGTATTTAAGGTAGAGACTCACAATTCCCCATCTGCACTAGACCCATATGGTGGGGCATTAACAGGGATTGTGGGTGTAAATCGTGACCCATTTGGGACAGGAAAGGGGGCAAAACTCATATTTAATACAGATATATTTTGTTTTGCATCCCCATTTTACAATAGGCCTCTGCCACCAAGGCTGCTTCACCCTAGGAGGATATTTTATGGCGTGAGGGAGGGGGTGGAGCATGGTGGAAACAAGAGTGGGATTCCTACAGTAAATGGCTGTATCGTCTTTGATGAGAGATATCTAGGAAAACCACTTGTCTATTGTGGCACTGGGGGGATTATGCCATCTAAGATCAGTGGGGAGCCAAGTCATATAAAAAGGGCAAGGCCAGGTGATTATATTGTAATGACAGGTGGAAGGATAGGGAAGGATGGCATCCATGGGGCTACATTCTCATCAGAGGAGCTGCATGAAGGTTCCCCCACTGCTGCAGTGCAGATTGGGGATCCCATTACACAAAAGAAGATGTTTGACTTTCTGCTTATAGCAAGGGATAGGGGCTGGTATAACTCCATTACAGACAATGGGGCAGGGGGGCTGTCTTGCTCAGTAGGTGAGATGGCCAGAGAATCTGGTGGGGCAGAACTTCATTTAGATAGGGCACCTCTTAAGTATGCCGGCCTAGACCCTTGGGAGATATTGGTCTCTGAGTCCCAAGAGAGGATGACACTTTCTGTCCCAAAGGAGCATATAGATAAATTTTTGGAGCTTGCAGAAAAGATGGATGTTGAGGCTACTGTACTGGGAAGATTTACAGATTCAGGGAAATTTCATGTCCTCTATAAAGGGAAAACGGTCCTCTATTTGGATATGGAATTCTTCCACAATGGTGTCCCAAAGAGGGAGATGATAGCAAAGTGGGACCCCCCAAGGTATGAGGAGCCAGACTTTCCCCCTCCAGATGATCTGACAGAGACACTAAAGATTATGCTTGGACGTCTAAATATATGCAGTAAAGAGGAGGTAGTTAGGCAATATGACCATGAGGTACAAGGGGGAAGTGTCATAAAGCCACTTGTAGGTATATCAAATGATGGCCCAAGTGATGCAGCCGTAATAAGACCAATCCTTGAATCACATGAGGGAGTAGTGGTATCAAATGGAATATGCCCAAGGTATGGAGATATAGACACATACCACATGACGGCCTGTGCATTGGATGAGGCTATAAGAAATGCAATATCTGTAGGGGGTACACTGAGGCACTTGGCAGTACTTGATAATTTTTGCTGGTGTGACCCAATACTCTCAGAAAAGACACCAGATGGTCCATATAAATTAGCAAAACTTGTAAGGGCAAACCAGGCACTTTATGACTATACTACGGCCTATGGGGTACCTTGTATCTCTGGAAAGGACAGTATGAAAAATGACTACCATATTGGGAACATAAAGATCTCTATCCCACCTACTATCCTATTTTCAGCAATAGGGAAGATAGAGGATGTAAGGAAGGCAGTTACTATGGATGTAAAAAGGCCAGGTGATTTAGTCTATGTCCTAGGGATGACCTACAATGAGCTGGGTGCATCAGAGTACTTTTTACAAAATGGTGCTATTGGAAACAATGTGCCAAAGGTAAGGGCAAAGGCAGCAAAGAGGCTCTATGAGGCATTAAATACGGCCATAGAGAATAGACTTATTGCATCTTGCCATGATATCTCTGATGGAGGACTGGGCGTGTGTTTAGCAGAAAAGGCATTTTCTGGTGGCCTTGGCATAGAGGTAGACCTAAGGTATGTACCAAAAGATGGGATAGACCGTGATGATTACCTTTTGTTTTCTGAGTCTCAAAGCAGATTTTTGGTTACTGTCCACCCCAAAGATAAAGATGCCTTTGAGGAAATAATGAAAGGCTGCATTTTTTCTCAGATTGGGAAGGTAAGGGATGATAGGACATTTAAGGTAATTGGTCTAAATGGAGATGTCATTATCCTTACAGACATCTATGAATTAAAGGAGGCATGGCAAAGGACGCTAAGGGGGCTATTTTAAAATGAGGGAGGCATTACTTATTATAGATATGTTAAATGACTTTGTAAGTCCCGATGGTCTACTTTATTGTGGGGATGAGGCAAGGAAGATTATTCCTTATATAAAAGGCCTGATTAGAGAAAAGAGGAAGGAGGGGGCAGCGATTATCTTTGCAAAAGATGCCCACGAAAGAGATGACAAGGAGTTTAAGAGGTTTCCACCACACTGCATAAAGGGGACAAAGGGGGCAGAGATAATAGAGGAGCTAAAACCAGAAAGTGGTGATTGTATAGTTGAAAAAAGGAGATTTAGTGCATTTTTTGAAACAGATCTAGATGAGATACTAAAGAGAGAAAATATCACTAAGGTCCATGTAGTCGGTGTGTGCACATCTATTTGTGTTATGGCAACAGTGTCTGATTTGTGCGCTAGGGATTATGAAATTTATGTGCATAGAATGGGGGTAGCAGATTTTGACAGAGAGGCCCATGAATTTTCCCTAAGGCATATGGAGAGGGTATTTGGTGCAAAGATAATATAATCCAAATTATTACATTAAATATAAGGTTATTCTTTATTT
>JAGGTC010000205.1 GCA_021163945.1 Deltaproteobacteria bacterium
AGTGGGGGGTCTATTCTGAAATCCTCCCTTTTAATGCAGATTTAGACAATATAAGAAGGGCTCACCCCAAGGGGATTATCCTCTCTGGGGGGCCAGCCAGTGTCTTAGAAAGAGGGGCCCCAATCTGTGATATAGGTATTTTTTCATTAAATATACCCATTTTGGGGATTTGTTATGGACTCCAGCTTATTGCCTTTCTCTTAGGGGGAAATGTAGAGACAGGAGCCTCTCAAGAATATGGCTCTACAATTTTGAGGGTGATCAAAAAATCCCCTATTTTTGATGGGATTAAAGGGGAGATAAGGGTTTGGATGAGTCATGGGGATAAGTTGATTATGCCACCTCCTGGATTTGACATATTGGCAAAGAGCCCATCCTCCCCTATTGCGGCCATAGGAAATAAAAAAAAGAACATCTATGGTCTTCAATTTCATCCAGAGGTTGTCCACACCGAGGGCGGCAAAAATATTATCAAAAATTTCCTTAAGATCTGCAATTGTAAATTTGACTGGTCAATGGGCTCTTTCATTGAATGGATTTTACCCAAATTGCAAAGGGAGATTAGAGGGCAAAAGGTAATTTGTGCCCTAAGTGGGGGTGTAGATTCTGCTGTAACGGCTATGCTATTACACAGGGCTATAGGAAATAGATTATACACTATCTTTGTAGATAACGGATTGCTCAGGGCAGGAGAACCTGAGGCAGTAATTGATTTATTTAAAAGGAAATTTCAATTCAATTTTCATCATATAAATGCCTCCCGCATCTTTCTCTCTAGGCTCACAGGGATAGTAGACCCAGAGGAAAAGCGCAAGATTATTGGCAATCTATTTATTGAAATCCTAGAGGAGGAGGCAAAGAAGATTGGAGATATAAAGTTTCTAGCCCAGGGCACTCTCTATCCAGATGTAATAGAGAGTGTTTCATTTAAAGGCCCTTCTGCCACTATTAAGTCCCACCACAATGTAGGGGGCCTACCTGAGCAATTGCCATTTAAATTGATAGAACCACTAAGGGAATTGTTTAAAGATGAAGTCAGAAAATTGGCAAAGGAGCTTGGTCTGCCAGAATCCATTGTTAAGCGCCAACCATTTCCTGGTCCGGGCCTTGCTATTAGAATCATAGGTGAGGTTACAGAAGAGAGGCTAAGGGTCTTAAGGGAGGCAGAGAGGATTGTAACAGAAGAGATAGAAAAGGCAGGGCTTTTAGACAGGGTATGGCAGGCCTTCCCTGTCTTGATCCCTGTAAAGACTGTAGGGGTAATGGGGGATAGACGTACCTATGGGCACGTTATAGCCCTAAGGGTAGTGGAGAGTGTGGATGGAATGACAGCCGATTTCTCAAGATTGCCTTATGAGGTTTTGGCTGCTGTCTCTAATCGGATTACAGGTGAGATAAGGGGGATAAACCGGGTAGTATACGATATCACCTCTAAACCACCAGGCACTATTGAATGGGAATAATAACTTACAAGAGGTTATCCAAATTGAGGTCCATTGTCTCTGAGGTAATCTTTAGCTTTTGCAAGGCCCTTTTTTCAATCTGCCTAATCCTTTCACGAGAGACCTTAAATCTCCTTCCTATCTCCTCTAATGTATGTTCTACCTCTCCTGCGAGACCAAAACGGAGCTTTAAGATCTCCTGCTCACGGGGGGTCAAAGTAGCCAATATAATCTGAAGCTTTTTAGACAGTTCTGCATGTTTAACCGCATCAAATGGAGACAGTGCCTTTGCATCCTCAATAAAGTCCTTTAAGGTACTATCTTCATCACCAATGGGTGATTCAAGGGAGATAGGCTCGCGTACAGAGGATAAAATAGCAGTAATCTTTTCTAATGAAAGTCCAGTTTTTTCAGCTACTTGTCTGTGGGTTGGCTCCTTACCAGACTCCTTGAGCAATTCATAAAATGCCTTAAGTACTTGATTCTTTAATTCTACAAAGTGTACTGGTAATCTAATGGTCTTTGCCTTATCCAAAATGGCACGGGTGATCGACTGCCTTATCCACCAGGTGGCATATGTGCTAAATCTGTGTCCCTTTGTATAGTCAAAACGGAATATAGCCTTCATTAACCCCAGATTTCCTTCCTGAATGAGGTCAGAAAGGTTGAGACCTTGCCTTACATACCTCTTGGCAATACTTACTACTAGGCGTAGATTTGCACCTATCATCTCATCGCATGCCTGCTTAATCACCTTCCCAAGGCGGTCTATCCGGTTATATAAAGACCTAATCTCTGGGTCTTCATATTTTTCTAATAAATCTTTAAGGACATCAAAGATAAATTCTAGTCTTCGGCGTCTAGGCCCTGCATCCTTTTGCTGCCATTCTCTAATTTTTTTCTTTAGGTCTAAAATCTCTGGACGGTTACTTTTGCAACATAAGACAAGAAACATAATAGCATAATATCCCTTTCGAATACGACGGGTAAGCTCATATTCACGCTCTTGGGTTAAGAGGCCATATGCCCCAATCTCTTGTAAATAGGCAGTAATTGGCTCCTTCTCTAGTACCTCCTCTTCTATTACTTCCTTTTCTTTTGTTTCCTCTGGTTTTTTAATAGGCTTTATCTCATCAATTACACGAACATTATTTTCCTCCAAAAAGTCAATGACCTTTTCCAATTCACTAGGGTCAGAGATATTGGAAGGCAAGACCTCATTAAGGATATCATATGTTAAATAGCCGTTTTTACGCCCCATTTTTATTAATTTTTTTAAAAAGTTTACATCCTCCATCTTTATATCCAAAATTATAATTATGAAACAAAATGACATAAATGTCAACCACCCAAAAAGTTATATGGGCTGAGGCAAGAAAAATGTTAATAAAAGCCTACAAAAAAACAAAAGGAGTTGACTTTTTATCAATATTGTGATAGTGACAAAGAGTATTTTTAATGAAAAAAGAACTGAAGGAGTTTTTTGGTGAGTTTGCGAGGGTATCTGCATATGCTGTACAAATTGGGCTTGCTCTTGTATTTTCCATTGTTATTGGTCTGATCATGGGATATTACTTAGATAAATGGTTAAAGATCAATTGGCCATTTCCACATTTTTTGATAGTACTCTTTTTGATTTTTGGTGTTATTGCAGGTTTTAGGAGCGTGTTTATAATAATGCATCGCATTGAGAGACAACAAAGGAAAAAGAGGCTTTAATGATAGAGAAAAATTTTGAATCTTTGCCAGCTATTTTAAAGAAGAGAAATTGGATACTGTTGGGTATCCTTTTTTTTGGGTCCCTTTTCTTTTTCCCCTGGCGGTTTACTACAGGGATCTTAATAGGCGGTCTAATAGCAAATATCAACTTCCACTTTTTGCACCGCAATTTAGTAAAGGTGCTTATTTTATCCAAAGGAAAAGGGGCAGTTGTGTCTAAATCTATGCTACGTATGTTTATCATTGGGGTAATTGTATTTATTGTTCTACTTAAAAACTGGGTAAATGTCTTTGGTCTTATTTTGGGGCTTTCTACAGTGGTAATCAATCTTTTCTCCTTAGCTTTAGTAGAGGCTAGGGGAATAGTCTTGAATAGGAGGTAGGTATGGAACACCCAATTTTATTTATGACAATACTTTTTGAAAAGTTAGGGTTTGGGGAATTTGCACATAAATATCCCCAGGTAGTAAATAGTTGGTTAGTAATGGCCATTTTAATTCTTATTGCAATTTGGGTAAGGCCCAAGATCAGCCCCCTCTCCCCTTCAGGGGCCCAGAATGTTTTAGAGGCCATTATTAAAGGAATAGAGGATTTTTTTATAAATATAACTGGGGAAAAGGGAAGACCCTATGTTCCTCTCTACCTTACGGTGTTTATATACATCTTCCTTTGCAATATAGCAGGCCTTGCACCTGGGCTTTTCTCTCCCACAGCAAATACAAATACAAACTTGGCTATAGCTATAATAACTGTCATAGGGGCAGAGCTTGTGGGGATTAAAACGCACGGAGTCAAATATATCAAGCACTTTACAGGACCAATTCTCCCCCTTGCCCCCTTGTTTATTCCTATAGAAATCATTGGGCACCTTGCACGTATGCTTTCTTTAACATTCCGACTCTTTGGAAACATCCTAGCTGAGGACTTAGTAATAGCTATTTTGATGTTTTTGGCAGGTGCATTTTTGGCACCACTGCCACTCTATGCCCTATTTCTCTTTGCTGATGCCGTACAGGCATTTATCTTCTTTATGTTAAGTACAATGTATCTTGCTGGGGCTATTGAAGAGGCACACTAAGCGGAGGAAGGCCGCAAGTTATAAAAAAACTAAAAAGGAGGTGTAAAGATGCAGAGAGGTACGAGGGTTGCTATCTTGACGGGTCTGTTTTTGTTAGGGTTGTCTAGTCTAGCACTGGCTGAAGAGGGTATTGGACCTGCTAGTTTGAAGTTTTTTACTGCAACTGTGACTGCTGCAGGTTTTGGTATTGCTATTGCTGCCTTTGGCACGGGTATGGGACAAGGCTGGGCTGTTATGAGATCAGTAGAAGGCATTGCCCGAAATCCTGAGGCCTCTGGTAAGATTACAGTAACTATGCTGATTGGTTTAGCCATGATAGAGTCCCTATGTATTTATGCCCTGGTTATTGAGCTCATTCTACTCTATGCCTATCCAATGGCAAAGCCTATTGCCAAGCTTGTTGGTTTGCCAGGGGTATAATTAAAGTATAAGGGAGGGCCTTAACTAAGGCCTTCCCCCTTTTTCTATTTCTTCTGGCCTTCCGCAGGCTGTTATACAGCCACCATGCTTTCCACCCTGTGGGCCTAGATTAATGATATAGTCAGAGGCATTTATTACATCTAATTGGTTTTCAACAACAATTACTGTATTCCCTTTGTCTACAAGCCTATGCAATATGGAGATCAATTTATTGATTTCTTCTAGATGTAAGCCAATTGTGGGTTCATCTAAAATATAGAGTTGACCGGTACCAGGGTGGCTCAGTTCCCTTGCTAGTTTTAGCCTCTGTGCCTCACCAGAGGAGATTTGGGTAGCAGGTTGCCCCAATTTAAGATAGCCAAGCCCTACCTCTACTAGTGTCTGCAATATATTCTTTAATCTTGGTATGTGCCTAAAAAATTCCAGGGCACTTTCTATATCCATCTCTAATATATCAGCAATACTCTTCCCTTTAAATTTTATCTCCAATGTGTCTTCATTAAACCTCTTCCCCTTGCATGCATTACACCTAACATATACATCAGGCAAAAATGCCATCTCTACCTTGATTACACCACTTCCTTGACATACCTCGCACCTTCCCCCCTTTACATTAAAGCTAAACCTATTTGGTTTATACCCCCTGGCCCTTGCCTCTGGTAGGGCTGAAAATAGTCTACGGATATAATTAAATGCACCAGTGTAAGTAGCTGGATTTGCATTTGGCATTTTCCCAATAGGCCCCTGGTCAATAAGGATGACCTTCCTGATATCTTCTGTACCACAAATTTCCTTTACCGAATCAACCTTCTCTCCAATTAAGTATCTATAAAGTGTATCTATTATCAGGCTACTCTTCCCTGCCCCACTTACGCCTGTAATGCAGGTTAGACAATAAAGTGGGACTTTTACTGTAATATCCTTTAGGTTATGGGTAGTAACACCCTTCATTATTAAATAATTTTTTAGTTGCCTCCTTTTCGAAATGGGCAGAACATCCCTTCTCTTTATGTATAGGGCTGTAATGGCCTTACTTTTTAAAAATTCCTTTGGACTTCCACTAAATACAATATCTCCCCCTTTCTCTCCTGCACCTGGCCCAAGCTCAATAATATAATCTGCACTGAGTATAAGCTGTGGGTCATGTTCTATAACAATAACAGTATTCCCCAAATCACGCAGTCTATATAGAGAAGAGATAAGCCCTTTGACCTCCTTTGGGTGAAGCCCTATAGTAGGTTCATCAAGGATATATGTAAGCCCTGTTAGCCTATTACTTAGCTGAATAGACAAATGCAAGCGCTGGTTCTCCCCTAAGGAGAGTGTAGATATAGGTCTAGATAGGCTTAAATAATCAAGTCCTGCCTCCTTTAATACATTAAGACGCTTTATAATCTCATCTATAATGGGTGTAGAGACAGGCCCTTTTGGCAATGAGGAGATAAAGGATATAAGTGCCTCAACAGGGAGGCTAGAAAGTTCATATATATCTAGCCCATTTATCCTGACTGATAGTGCCTCTTTTTTTAGCCTTTTCCCCTTACATTCTGGGCATACCTCCCCATTTTTTACCCCTAGCCCCTTACATTTTGGGCAGGCCCCTTGGGGGTGATTAAAAGAGAAGGACTGGGGGGAGACTTTTGGCATCTCTATATCACATACAGGACAAATAGGCCTCTCGCTAAAAAAGAGGCCTTTTCCCTCTAATTCTACATTTAGCCTTCCATAAGACAATTTTAGGGCAAGTTCTATGGAATCTGTAAGGCGTCTCTTAATGCCATCTTTAATAACAAGCCTATCAATAATTACACTCAATCTGCCAGGGCCCTCCCTTGGAACGTCCTCTGTTAGGTCATAGACCTTACTCCCTATCTTTACCTTTGTGAATCCATCCCTTTGCAACCTTAACCATGTCTCTTTAATAGAGCCTGTTTTTATTGGGGCTGTTAAGATGACCTTTGTGCCAAAAGGAAGATTCATTATCTCCTTTACCATCTCTAAAGTTGTCTTTGAAGATATCGGCCTTTGGCAAATTGGGCAGTGGGGCCTTCCAGTGCGTGCAAACAATATCCGCAGCAAATCATATATCTCTGTAACAGTACCCACGGTAGAGCGGGGATTTTTGCTAATTGGCCTATGTCCCAATGCCAAGGTAGGCGAGATTCCACTTACATCCTCTACCCTTGGTCTATCAAATTTTGGTAGAAATTGTTTTGGGATAGAGAGTGCCATGAGATAGCGCCTTTGCCCCTCTTTATAAATAATATCAAAGGCAAGGCTAGACTTTCCAGAACCACTTACACCTGTAATTACTGTAAGCCTATTCTTTGGTATAGCTACATCTATGTTTTTAAGATTATTCTCCCTTGCCCCTTTGATAAAGATATAAGACATAAAGTCATTATAGAACTTATTGCTTTTCCAAGAAAGATAGGTTAATAAAAAAGAAAAAAGAGGCTTGAAGGATGCAGAAGGTTATTTCAAGTGCCATTGTACATGGGGTATACATTGTTACGGTACAGGCCCAAGGACGAAAAAATGGTATGACGGCCGCTTGGGTCTCTCAGGTCTCTTTCAAACCCCCTTTGGTCATGGCCTCCATTGCCCCTGCCCGCTATACCTATAAGCTTATCAAGAATTCTGGTTATTTTGCTATTAATACCCTAAGTGAAGACCAGGTTATGCTTGCCAAACACTTTGGTTTTCAAACCGGTCGCAAGGTGGATAAATTGGCCGAGATTGAACACTTTGAGGCTGGTCATGGCTCGCCGGTGATAAAGGATGCCCTGGCCTACATTGAGTGCAAGGTAATAGATACCCATGAGGCCGGCGACCATACCCTCTTTATCGGTGAGGTCATTGAGGGAAAGGTGTTGAAAGAAGAGAAAGGGCCACTTTTATTTATCTGGGAGAAGTTTTTCTAGGTAATATAAAAAACAATTTGAGGCCTGAAGCCTAATAAGGAGGAAATTCATGCTTAGAAAAACTATCTATTCTATTTTAATAATTACTCTTACATTGTGTGTTGCCCAGGTTTGGGCCAAGACCATGTATGTGACTGACTCCTTTGAAATCACCCTCCGTGGTGGGACATCTACACGGCATAAGATTTTGGCTATACTAAGTTCAAATATCCCCAAATCCTTCATTATTAGGAAACTTCAAAAAAAGCTAAAGGCAATGCAAGAAGAACTGACAAATCTTAGGAAAACCAAAAAGACCTTAGAAAACTCAAATTCAGAACTAAAGGTAACTTTGCGTTCACATTATCTAAATGTCTAATTAAACTACTCTTTCTTTTAGCCAATGTTCAAAAAATACATCAGAAATCTCGTATATATCATTGACCTTATCAACTATTTCAAGTTCTATTAAACGCCTTAAGGACTTCTGGACAGAGGATGCCGTCCCTAAGCCAAATCTTTTAATAAAATCCTTTGAAAAGACATTTGCCGAAGACCCCTGAGCCAGTGCCAATAGCAGTAATCTTTGATGTGGACTAAAATTATTCCAGAGGGTGATAAAATATTCTCCCTGATGGTCAAGCACAATTTGGAGGGTTTGTTCTATATCTTCTCTTAAAATCTCTCTTTTAGAGAAACAACTTTCCCACAATTCCCAACAGAGCATTTGGGTATAATAGGGGTGATTCTTTGTTATATCAAATATAAACTTTAAGTTTTCTCTACTAATATTTATATTTCCTAATCTAAATTTTTGCTCAACAAATGCCTCAAATTCTTTTTGTGGAATCTTTCCAAGTGGCATAATCTTTCCTGATTTATAAAGAGGCCTTGTGGGATCACCAATCATTTTGAGGAGCAATCTCCTTTTACTACCAGTGAAAATATAACATACATCTTTGTGTCTTTGAATAAAAGAACGTAATTGGCCTTCGAATTCCTTTCCATTGTAATTGGCTATTTCTGGAAATTCATCAAATACCACTACTATCCTTTTCTTCTTTTGCTTAGCAATTTTTTGTGGTAATTCTATCACTTCCTCACTGGCAACTTCTTCTGTCTCTCTTCTCCAGGAGATTTCAAACTCTATCTCAGGTATTTTATCTGCTTTTAATGTAATCTTAGGAACAAATCTACTAAAGGCCCTTTTACAAAAAGTTATTGTTTCATCAATTGTTGTAGTTATTGACTTTGCTATTTCACGGGCATAAATCTCTAAAAATTTTCTTTTATTTGGTGCCCTCAATAAGTCAAGGTATATACAGATTATCCTCTTTTTCTCAACTTCTCTTAGTACCTCTAGCACTAAAGAGGTTTTACCATACCTCCTTGGTGCATAGAGGAAAACATTCATTGTTGATGTAATTGCTTGAATGAGTTCTGCTTTTTCCCTTTCTCTGTTGAAAAAGTGCTCTCCAGTTACAACTTCACCATACTTAAATGGATTTTTCATATTATACCATTTGGTATTATACTATTTGGTATAAATTACCTTCTCCCCAATGCCCGAGACCGTTTTGTGGCCTCTTCAACCGCCAAGATAAGTGCCCCCTTGACCCCGGCATTCTCTAGGGCATGAAGGCCAAAGATAGTAGTACCACCAGGGGAGGCAACCATCTCTTTTAATATGGTTGGGTGCTCGCCTGTCTCCTTAAGCAACTTTCCCGTCCCAAAGACCGTTTGGATGGCCAATTTTAATGCTACTTCTCTAGAAAGCCCCATCTTTACACCACCATCTGCCAATCCCTCTATAAATAGACAGACATAGGCAGGCCCACTGCCGCTTAGAGCAGTAACGGCATCTATCATCTTTTCTGGCAACACTAGTGTCTCGCCAATCGCCTTAAACAATGTCTCAGCCATCTCCAAGTGTCTATCAGTGGCATAGGGGCCTTTAGAGATTACACTCATAGATGCCAAGGCCAAGGCAGCGGTATTTGGCATTACTCTAATAATAGGCATCTCTTTTGCCAAACACTGTCTTAAAAAGGCTGTATTTATCCCAGCAGCAATAGAAATAATTAGCGTTCCATCCTTTAATGCATCCCTAAATTCAGAGATAGCAGTCTCTATATCCTGTGGTTTTACGGCCAAGATTACTATGTCAGATTTGCTTACCATCACATCATTTTCCTTAAACACCCGAACACCATACTTATTATTTAGATAATCAAGCCTTTCAGGGCGGATGTCAGATACAAGTAGCTGATCAGGATGGCAGATCTTGGATAAAATCAATCCCTTTATAATGGCCTCAGCCATATTCCCACCACCAACCAATCCTATGTATTTTCCCTCAATCACTATTCCTCCTCTTTAACCAAATTTCATAAACAGGAATGATATATTTGTTTTCACCACTCCTGAGGCCAATCTCCTTTTTGGAGAAGGAAAAATCCCTTTCTAGTTCATTAAAAAATCCCTCTGCCTTTATCTTTCTATTTTTTGCTAGATATATTAGGCCATCATCCTTTAGATGAGCCTTAAAGAAATTAATAAGGGGGATATAGGTATCCTCTTTATAAAGTACCTCTGATGCAAGTATGATGTCATATTTATGATTCAGACTATCTTTGGTAAAATCTACCCTCTTTATGTTTACATTCAGCCCGTTTTTAATGGCACTTATCCTTGCAAAGAGTAAGGCATATTCATCAATATCTGTAATTGTGACCTCATAACCAAATGCAGCCGCAAACAGACCTGCTACACCAATGCCTGCCCCTATCTCTAGACATTCACTATTATTGGGTCTCTTTTTGGAAATAAGGTAGGCCAGTACAATAGAGCCCTCCCATATCTTTGCCCAATAGGGAAGTTCAATCTTATTAGACTCAGTTATCTTTTCAATATATTCTTTCATATTTGCAATCTGCAGGAATTTCAGCTCTCTACCAGCAACCTTTATTGTCTCAAAGCAGGTCTCAAATCGCCTATTTACCTTGGTAAGGAGTTTGTCCAACTCATTCATGTTACAGATTATAATCTGCAATGGGATAAATTGCAAAGCTTAATTTTGCTTGACAAAATAATCACATTTATCTATACTTTAACCAATTTTGATTTGAATTTTTTATAGAAGGAGGAATTATGAGGTTTTTAAAATTTTTTCTTGTATTTGTCTGTTTTATATTGCCACTTTTGTGTCAACCTGTAAGTGCAGGGACAAAAAAGGCAAAGAGTATAGATGAACTAGCAGCAAGGTATGATTGTAGTTCCTGTAAGGAATGTCATGAGGAGATCTATGAGCAATGGGAGAAGTCCATGCATTCACGCTCCCTTTTTGGAACCGGCAGGACAGCTGCTACCATTGTAACTACTATTACAAAAGGTTTGATGACATGGCCATATTCTGGAGTAAAAAAACCTAAGGATGTAAAAGTGAAGCATTTTATGATGTGTGCTAAGTGCCATTTGCCACAACTTGCGGAAGCTGAAGATAGTGTTATCCAGGAAATTATTAAAATAGCATTTATGAAAGTAAGAACCAAAGCTGACTTTCATAAGAGGAGAGAAATACTTAGCAAGCTTAACATTAACTGTCTAATTTGCCATCGAAGGAATGCTATCGTTCACAAGTGGGTTGATGGATATCCAGAAAAAGAAAAGGGTGTTCTTTATGGAACAAGAGATGTAGAGGAACATGAAGATGAGGTTTATACCCGTGTAAAAAAGAACCCCATTATGGGTGAGTCAATCCTCTGTGGACAATGTCATGGCCTTGGGCCAAACTTTGAGTTTGATAATCCATCACAATGTGCATCAGCATATGGAAGCTATCTTTTTAATTATATTAGTAGAGGTGGTAGTGAAACTTGCCAAAGTTGTCATATGAAAAAGTTTCATAAAGGTCATTTAATGCCTGCTTACCGGGATATTGATATGGCAAAGGCCGCTGTGGAGATGGATGTTGATGTTGCTAGCTACCCAGCGCATAAATTAGCAATGGTTGAAGTAAAAATGACTAATAAAGCGGGTCACAATTTTCCAGATGGCTGAGCAAGTCCTGCTAGGGTGGTCCTGGAAGTGACCGCAAAGACCCCTGATGGAAAGGTAATCAAAAGATACTCAAGAAGTTTTATGCCTGTTCCTGCCAGATTTGGCAGGGGTTATAAAATGGGCCGGGGGCCATATGAAAAATCTGGACTAATCCGTAATCTCAGCCTCCTACCTCTTAACAGAAGAACAGAAACTTTTATAATTCCATTTTATGAAGAAGTGAAAAAAGGGCGAAAAGTTGTTAAAAGGCTTTTAACAAAAGAGATGAATATTGATGTAGAACTCTGGTATTTGCCCTTTGGTGAAAAAAAGGGAATACTCTGGGATGGTGAGAAAATTACAAAGGCCTTTTACTTATGGAAGAAGGTCTCAAGAAAGGTTGATATCAAGTAAAATATTAAAATTTATTTAATACCCTGCGGCTTGCCGCAGGGTATTAATTTCAGGTGCCTCAATACCTCTCTAGGTTTACTATCTCTTTATCCTTTCCCTTCCTCCTTGACCACATGACAAGATTACTACCAGGTAACCCTCTAGCAAGCCACAGGGAATTCTCAAGTTAAATAATTTTTTAAATTAACAACCCTCCATTGGGATGAATTCTTCTTCGCCAGACTTGGTAATAGACTCTAAAATATTCTTCCCACCTTCTACCTTATAGGTAGCCTCTACTGTGTCACCAACTGCAATTTCACTTAAATCTACATTTCCTGCATAAAGGTTAACGTCCTCTACTGTAATTGTCTTAGCATCCTTATCAATGGCAGTTACCTTCCCCTCCACAGTCTTTGCCAAGGCCTGGAATGCAAAGACCAAGACAAATGCCATAGCCAATGCCAAAACAAAGCCCTTTCTCATCCTTCTCACCTCCTTTCATAAGAGATTTCTAAACTATTTTATAATATTTGTCAAGTTAACATAGCCTGTAGCAAGGATATCTTCACCAAAACGGCGTAATTTGACCTCCCTTAAGGGGATTGCCTCTTTCATAGAGGTAATATCATTTCCACAAATCATTGAAATACTGTGATTTCCCCCAATAATCTTGGGGGCATAAAAAAAATAAAATTTGTCTACCAGTTTTTCTTTAAGAAATGAGGCTGCTACTTTTGATCCACCCTCTACTAAGATTGAAGTAATCTCCATTTTCCCTAGTTTTAACAACAATTCATTTAAATCTATTAAACCATTTTTTATCTTAGTTTGAATAACATATCCACCCCTTTCTTCAATCTTTTTTATC
>JAGGTC010000108.1 GCA_021163945.1 Deltaproteobacteria bacterium
ATCAAAGCCTGAATCAGGTAGCAAATGTGGCCTGTTTGCCAGGGATTGTGGGTCCCTCTTTGGCCATGCCTGATATTCACTCAGGTTATGGTTTTCCTATCGGGGGTGTAGCGGCATTTGATTTAGATCAAGGTATCATCTCACCTGGGGGAGTAGGCTATGATATTAATTGTGGTGTGAGGCTTTTGCGGTCTAACTTGACCAAAGAGGAGCTAGAAAGGGATATAAAAAAATTGGTAGATGCCATATTTGTCAATGTTCCATCAGGTGTAGGCTCACGTCGTAAGGACTTTAAGCTAAATCAAGCTACACTGAGGCATGTACTAAATGAGGGGGCAAAGTGGGCCATAAAGAATGGATTTGGAATAAATGAAGACCTGGACCACATCGAAGAAGGGGGGCATATAAAGGGTGCAAATCCAGAATTTGTCTCAAAAAAGGCACTAGAGAGAGGAAAAGACCAACTGGGGACATTGGGTTCGGGCAATCACTTTGTAGAGATAGGTTATGTAGAAAAGGTCTATAATGAGAAGATAGCTAGTGCCTTAGGTCTATTTAAGGGTCAAATAACCATTATCATCCATACCGGCTCAAGGGGACTAGGGCATCAGGTATGCGATGACTATATCAGGATTTTGTTAAAAAGCAGTGCAAAATATGGAATTGAGCTACCAGATAAACAACTTTGTTGTGCCCCTATAGGCTCAGAGGAGGGCCAGAGGTACCTCAGTGCTATGGCATGTGCAGCAAATTTTGCATTTACTAACAGGCAGTTGATCAGCCACTGGGTGAGGGAGACATTTGAAAAATTCTTTAATAAATCCTTTGAGGAGTTGGGGCTTTTCCTCATCTATGATGTCTGCCACAATATTGCCAAGATAGAGACCCATAAATACGAAGGGAAAAGGATAAGGGTGTGTGTTCACAGAAAGGGTGCTACGCGTGCCTTCCCCCCAGGGCACCCAGATCTCCCAGAGGATTATAAAGAGATTGGACAACCGGTGCTCATCCCTGGGGATATGGGCAGGTATTCCTATGTCTTGGTGGGGACAAAGGGGGCCATGGAAGAGACATTTGGGAGCACCTGTCATGGGGCAGGGAGGGTAATGAGCCGCCGTGAGGCCATAAGGTCTGCAAAGGGGAGGAATATAGAGAAAGAGATGGGCAAAAAGGGTATCTATGTAAGGGGTGCAGGTAGAAATACACTGATTGAAGAGATCTCAGAGGCCTATAAAGATGTGGCAGATGTGGTAGAGGTGGTAGATGGTGCCAAAATAAGTGCTAAGGTAGTAAGGCTTAAGCCTCTAGGGGTGGTCAAAGGATAGACTTTTCCTTGATTCTTATATCTGCCCCTTTCTTTAGATTTGACAACCAGCTATTGAAAAAGATTGCCCTTCGGACTGAGAGGAGGTCTTTTATAAATGACTCCCTTTCGGTCTCAAAGGCCTTCTTATCTGGTTCCTTGCGTTTTAAAAATTTTAATACATAGAAGTTTCCACCAATCTCAACCACCTTATCTAGATAAGGCCTTGAAGGGCCTAAAGAAAACAACTCCCTCTGGATGGTTGGTTTATAGCCTATCTTTGGGATATTCTCATTAATGCCAAAAAAACCGGTCTCTTGTATGGTAAGCTTGTATTCCCTTGCCAACTGAGAAAATTCTTTTCCTTCTTTTAATTTATTAATAAAGCCTTCTGCAGCCTTTTTTGCCAATTCCCTTTCCTTTTCTTTTATATAATCCTCTTTTACCCTCTTTTTGATCTCTGAAAATGGTGGCACAGAGGCATCCTTTTCGGCAATAACCTGGGCCAAGAAATAGGAATTTTGGGTCTTTAAGGGGGGACTTATCTCACCCCTTTTTAACTTCAGTATCTTTGGTATTAAACTATAATGAATACCTTTAGGATGATGTTGATTACTAAAAAAATCTGTTTTTCTTATAGGGATTTTAAAATCATCTGCTGCCTTTTTCAGGCTATTGTCCAAAATGGCCTGGGCATATAGACGATTAGCCAGTTCCTCTGCCATTTGATTTGCCCTTTCTTTTTTGATTCTTTGGACAATTTGCCTCCTTACCTCGGGAAGTTTTTTGGTATGTGCCTCCTTTATATCTTCAACCTTAATAATATGGAACCCAAACCTTGTCTTTACCAGATCACTTATTTCCCCCTTTTTAAGAGAGAATGCTACATCTTCAAAGGGTTTAATCATTGTATTGCGCCCAAACCACCCCAAATCCCCGCCTTTGGCAGCAGTAGACCTATCCTCAGAGTATCTCTTGGCCAATTTGGAAAAGTCCTCTCCTCTTTTTGCCATCTCCAATACCTTTTTGGCCTTTTTCTTTATCTTTTCAATCCTTTCTTTTGATGCATCAGTTGGTATCCTAAACAAGATGTGCCTTGCATGCACTGTCTTTGGCTGATAAAAATCTGACTGGTTTACCTTATAATATTGCTCTATTTCCTCATTGGTAGGTTTTATCTCTGGGATAAATTGCCTTTCAGAGATATTGACATAATCTATCTTTAATTGTCTTGGCACTAAATAATTGTCTTTGTGTTTCTCAAAATAGGCCCTTAGTTTTTCCTCACTAACATTGACCTTTTTGTTAAAGGCCTCTGGCTTAAAGGTTACAAACTGCAAATTAATCTGTTGTTTTTGCCATTTGTAGGCCTCATAGGCCTCTTTTTCAGAGACATGGGCCAGGCCCTGGATGGTATTGCGTAGGTAGGACAATATTAAATCTCTCTTTAGGTTTTCCTCAAACTGTGCAGGTGTGTAGTGATGTTTTCTCAAGATTGTTTGATAGAGTGTTGGGTCAAACCTCCCATTTTTTTGGAAGACTGAATAATGCGTAATAATTTCACGAACTTCGTCTTCAGAGGCAGAAACACCCATCTTTTTTGCTACCTGAATTATTAATTTGCGCTCAATTAAACTGTCTAAGACAGTTTTTTTGAGATTTAGTCTCTTGATCCAATCCTCATTAAAACCCTTAAAACGGGCCCTATAGCTATTGATTACCTGTTCATAGGCCAAGGCAAATTCCTTGTAATAAAGTGGCTCTCCATTTATATAGGCCAGGATACTGGCCCTACGGGCGCGAAAGGAACCCACACCCCAGAAGATAAATACTATAATAATCACTAAAAAGACAAGCTTAATTAACCAAGATGTTGCATGTCTTCGCATCAAATTTAGCATAGTTATTTAACCATAGGGAAGACTATAGAGGGGGATTGCCTTTTGTCCAATTTTGCACCAATAGGCCGGCCACAGCCCATACAATAATATTCATACTTATCACCTTCAGGCAAGATCAATAAGAGCCTCTTTTTCACAGGCATTGCCCGTCGACAATGTGGGCAATAAAGAGAAGTGGCTTCAAACTCCTGATAATCTGATTGGGTTTTGGTCTGCATAATTATACCCCTTGATATGCAGATTTAATTAGACCCCTAATATAGTCTTCAGGACTGAGCAACGCCTCTCTTGTAATCTCAAAGATATCCTGTCCTGTACGATCCTTTACCAGTTTGAGTCCTAATTCTAGGTCTTTGGCAAATCTTTGGCATATAGAAATTATATCTAAATCCTCTTTTATAGCATGTGTCAATAAAACATCTATTGCCTCATCACAAAAGCGGCATTCTAAACCAGTTTCCTCAAAGAAATCCCTTTCAAATTCTCTAATTTCTTTAATATACTTTGCCAGTTGTTTAAATGCATAATCTATATCAAAATAAAACTTGTGATAAAAATCAACAATTAGTGAGATCCTCTCCTCTGTGAGTCTTAAACCATATTGTTTGGCCAAACCCTTAGATTTATTATCAATCACCCTCCTTAAATACTCCTTTTCTGCAGCAATTGCCTCCCAATAACGTCTCTTATATGAATCTTCTGTATGGCATTCTAACAACCTTTTAAGCCCCCCAACTGGGTCCTGCACTACCTCCTTTGTAACGACAAATTTATTGATATTGGTAGACGGAAGTGCCCTTTCAAAGGGTAGGATGCACCTTTCCACCACACTCACTAGACCTCGGGCCCCTGTCCCTTCAGCGGCTGCCTTTTCTGCAATCAGCCGGAGTGCCTCGTCTTCAAAGACAATGTCAATACCATAGGCATGAAAGTCTTGTTTTTTTGCATTGATAATACTGCTATTTGGATTCTTTAAGATTTTATAAAGGTCATCTACCTCCAAATTGTCAAATACTACAAGTACAGGGAGTCTGCCAATAAACTCTGATTCAAAACCATACTTTATTAGGTCTTCTGCCTTTACATATTTAAGGTAATCTTGGTCTTTCTTAGAATCTATTTTGGCCCCAAAGCCTATACCTTGTCGATTAAGGCGTCTTTTGATGGTCTCCTCTATTCCATTAAATGCACCACTCATGACAAAAAGGATATGACGTGTATTAATTGTTTTCTTCTCACGTCTTCCGGTACGCCTATATTTCTCTAGTGCCTCAAGCTGTGAGATAGGGTCATAAGGCGTTCTTAAATCTACCTCTGTCTCCTCCATAGGTTTTAATAGGCAACGTTGCACACCCGTGCGGGAGACATCCGGTCCAATAACATTCCCACTGCTGGCAATCTTATCAATTTCATCTATGTAAATAATGCCAAATTGGGCCAGTTCTACATCCCCATCTGCCTGATGCACTAACTCCCTCACCAGGTCTTCTACATCACCCCCTACATAACCCGTCTCACTAAACTTTGTGGCATCGCCTTTTACAAAAGGCACACCCAACCTTTGGGCTATCAATTTCACCATATAGGTCTTACCTACCCCTGTAGGGCCCATCATTAATATGTTGTTCTTGATATAATTTGTGTATTTCCACCCTTGGTGTCTTTGGCTAAGCCAATATCTCACACGATTAAAGTGGGTGCAAATTTTGGTAGCCAAAATGGCCTTTGCTTGATCCTGTTTAATTATGTATTGGTCTAAGTAGGCAATCAATTCCTCAGGTTTTAAATCAAACTCTATTTTAGACAATATACCCCTTCCAGGATATTTCTCTTTTTCTTTTGACTTTGGGTGGGGAAAGGAGGTGGAAATTATTCTCACCCTATGGCCATATTTTTTTGCCAAATATTCATTTAGCTCTCTTTCTAGCTCCTTTTGCGATGGCAACCCATCGTGCATATCATTATTTTAAATCCTCATTGTCCCTTTGGCAAGGTATTGCATGTATCTAAAACCTGTGTTAAAGGTGCTTTATATTAAAAATAAGGAGATTGTTATGGCAGAGACAACGGTGTTAACAAAACTAGAGGTGAGTTTTTCTGGGATTACCTTTAATATGGAGGGTCAAGAGTCCTTTGTAAGGGAGGGGTGGGAATACCTCAGAAATCAATTACTGCCCTATCTAGAGGAGGCACTTGGGGGGCACAGGCCACTAGCAAAATTAAAAAGATCAGAAATTGCAGAGCTTTATAAGGAGAAGAGCCCCCGGAGTCAAACAGAAACGGTAACAGTTTTTGCCTATTATCTTAAGCACTTTGAGGGAAAAGAGGAATTTACCCCCCTTGATCTAAAACGTTTTTATGCAGAGTTGGGGCTTCCAATTTCTAGGAAAATTGCGCAATCTACATGGGATGCATATAATAAACGTGGATTTCTAATCAAGGGAGATAAGAGGGGGTCTTATAAGATTTCCCCAAAGGGTGAAGAATTTGTAGAAAAGCAATTGCCAAGAAAAAGGTCATGAGACCACTAATTCAAGTTGCGCTGGACTTAATAGATAAAGGGCGGGTACTGAATATAGCTGAGATAGTAGCCCCTTATGTGGACATTATAGAGGTAGGTACCCCACTACTTAAGGCAGAAGGGATAAAAATTATAGAAACATTAAAGGAGAGATACCCAGATAAGTTATTATTGGCGGATACAAAGACCATGGATGTGGGGGCAATAGAGGCAAGATTGGTATTTGATGTGGGTGCAGACATCATGACTGTTTGCGCTGCCGCTGAAATAGAGACTATATCAGCCGCCATAGGTGAGGCGCAAAGGCAAGGTAAAAAGGTAATGGTGGATTTTATTGGGGTTGAAGATAAGATTTTAAGGGCAAAAGGCATTGTCCCGCTCAGGCCTCACTATTTCAATCTACATACGGCCATTGATGTACAGAGGTCTAAAGGAAAGTCGTTTGAGGAGATAGGGGCATTTAGCAAAGCATTTTCTGTACCACTGGCCATTGCCGGGGGATTAGTACCTCAAGATATTGCAAACTTAGCGCCCTTTAGCCCTTCAATTCTCATCTTTGGCAGTTTTATTACAAAGGCATCTGACCCAAAGAGGGCCGTTTTGGAAATAAAAAAGGAGATAGATGATGTATTATCGTGAGATCTTAAAGGAGATAATGAATATAACAGATAGAATCAGTCCTGATGAATTTAGGGAATTTATAGAAATTGTCATAAATTCACCAAGGATCTATGTAGTAGGGGCAGGGCGCTCTGGTATGGTGGCCAAGGCATTTGCCATGCGTTTGGTCCATCTGGGGATAAAGGTATTTGTAGTAGGTGAGACAGTTACACCAGCACTGAGGGAGGGGGATACGCTCTTGGCGGTCTCTAGTTCAGGGAAGACAGCATTGGTAGTTGAGACTGCAAAGGCGGCCAAATCCTTAAAGGGTAAGGTAGTTGCCATAACAAGTGACCCTGATGCACCTTTGGCAGGGTTGGCAGATGCCATAGTACTCATTCCCACAAAGGTAAGACCAAAGGAGTATCCCCATTATGAGGTGGGTGAATTAATGGGCACTCCATTTATGCCCCTAGGTACGCTATTTGAGACGTCTGTTATGATATTTTTTGAGGCATGCGTAGTTGAGCTCATGAATAGGTTGGGTGTAAAAGAGGAACAGATGAAAAAAATCCATGCCAATATATGATTAGAGAAAACATTATGGATGAGAGGTGGCTAAAAGAATTTCAGCAAAAATTGGGGGCGCTGCAAAGGATAGAAAAAGAGGTCAAAAAATGGCAACGTTATAAAAAAGATGAAAAGTCTTTGTTCGTGTTAGAGGAGAGCCTTAATAAGATTCAAAGATATCAAAAAAAGGCCTCTGGTCTTGAGGCATTAATCCTTGAGTTAGGTGAATTTTGTAATAAGGAGAGGGAAGATATAGATATTTTAAAACAGAGATTTAAAGGCAAATTGGGTAGTGAGTTGGCAGCAAGGCTACCTGGAATAGAGGTATATGGAAATCTACCAGAGCTTAAGGTAGGGCTCTTCACCCTGGAATTTTTATTATCAAGGGGTGAGGTAAAGGTCTGGTATGGTCCAAAGGTAGAATTTATATGTAAAAGGTCTTTAGCAAAGACAGACTTAGCAAAATTTATTAAAGATGCATACGAGACATTAGAAAAATCAGGGCTCAAAGGGGACACATTTCTCAATTTACTATGGAGGTCTTATGAGGGTCTGTCTACATCACTGGGCAGTGCGGTGCCACTCTCTAAGGTCTTGCAGCAGATGGCATGGCTCCAGCAAAAGAGGGCATTTTTGATTGATCCCAAAAAGGAGAACTTCAAGGGCTATGGTAGGGTACAGTTTAGTTATGATCTATTTCGCACATCAAAGAGGAGATACAATGACTATGAATTCCGCTTGATAGTGGCTACCCGTGAACAGACAAAGGACAAAAAGGACTTTCTCTGGGTGCCTACAAGTAGGCAAGGGGAAGGTGGATATTTTTCGGCACTTAGCTTTAAAAGGATTTAAAATGATTAAAAAACCTTTTCCTAATTTTACTGGAAAACCAGGGGATATAGACTTAATTGTTTGGAATGAAAATCTCTCAGATTATTATATAGTTCCTCAGGTTGAAGATTTAGAAAAAGCTGTATACAGGATTATTGGGGCTAAAAAAATATTAAAAAGGATTGAAAAAGAAAAAATACCAGTGGGCTATACTGTTGTCCCTTGGAAAGATACGAAAGATAAACTACCTGAAGAACGTGGGTCTTTTGGTTTACAATTACCATATCGACCAGCACCTAAAATTAAAATAAATGAGGATTTAAAACAGAAGAGAGAAAAATTAGTTGAATTCATTAAAAATCAAAAGTTATAGGAGAAAAGGTCAATGGGCAGACGTATATTGGTACTGCATGGGCCAAATCTTAACCTATTAGGGCAGAGGGAGGCCTCTATCTATGGCAGTACATCACTGGAGGAGATAAATAGGTTGATAAAGGAGGAGGCAGATAAATTGGGCTTGGAGGTCACCACCTTTCAGTCCAATTATGAAGGAAGACTTGTAGAGGCCATTCAAGATGCAAGGGGAAAATATGACTTGATCATTATAAACCCTGCTGCCTATACACATACTAGCATTGCATTAAGGGATGCCATCTTGGCAGTAGATATTCCTGTTATAGAGGTGCACATTTCTAATATATACAAACGTGAGGCATTTCGACAAAAGTCCTATATCGCTGGTGTAGCCGTAGGCCAGATCTGTGGGTTTGGTATAAATAGTTATCTTTTGGCCATAAGGGCCGCTGCAAAAATTATTCAGGGGGAGAAAGGTGTATAGCACTAGCGATTTTAGAAGGGGACTAAAGATTGAATTTAAGGGAGAGCCATATGAAATTATTGAATTTTTACATGTAAAGCCAGGAAAGGGACAGGCATTTGTAAGGACAAAACTAAAAAATCTAATCACAGGGAGCGTGCTTGACCACAACTTCAGGATTTCAGAAAAGATTGCCCGCCCAGATTTGGAAGAAAAGGAGATGCAATATTTATATAGAGAGGGTGATACCTACTGCTTTATGGACTTAAAGACATATGATCAAATCTTTTTAGAGCCAGATGTCCTTGGGGAAAAGGAGGGGTTTTTAAAGGAAAACATAACAGTAGAGATGCTTTTTTTTAAAGGAAGGCCTGTAGGGATTGAGCTGCCAACTACTGTGGATTTAAGTGTGGTAGAGACAGAGCCTGGCATTAAGGGGGATACCGCCTCAGGGGGCAGCAAACCAGCAAAATTGGAGACGGGTCTAGTCATTCAGGTACCACTGTTTATAAATGAAGGGGATACAGTGAGGGTAGATACACGCACTGGAGAATATGTAGAAAGGGTAAAGTAATTGTATGAATTAAAGGTCATAGAGGAATTTTCGGCCGCACACAGACTCAGTGGTTACAAGGGGAAGTGTGAATCACTTCATGGGCATAACTTTCAAGTAGAATTGATTGTCCAGGCAGAGGATGTAGGAGAGGATGGGATGGTGGTAGATTTTAAAAGCCTAAAGGGCCTTCTTAAGGATTGTCTAGACACACTAGACCATAAATATCTAAATGAAATCCCACCTTTTGATAGGAAAAATCCTACCTCAGAGTCCATTGCAAATTATATCTACCACTTTATAAAACCAAAACTTCCTGAGAATATCTGTTTCTTAAAAGTGTGTGTTTGGGAATCAGAGAGTTCTTGTGCTAGTTATTGGGAATAATGCTTTTTATAAAATTAATGGCAGTTGTAACCACTATAATTTTTCCCAGAGGTCACAAAGCTTATCTCTAAAGGGGATGATTGTTGCATTGGCACCATTGAACCTCCTTATCTAGATAAGGAGGTAGCAGACAAGACCTCACCTTATAGTACAGGCAAAAGATATCCTACAATAGCTGTCCCTGGTCTAAAGAAAAGGCTTTTTCTGCAATCAATAAGGGGTTTTATAAAGGCAATCCTAAATTTTTTAGGTATGGTATAAGACAAGAGATGTATTGGTATGATTTTTTCAAATATAAACCATAAAAAACTATATCAATTCAGCGGTCCATTTGCTCACTGCCTCAATGACATCTTTACACTGCCCAGTGCTTGGCCTGCCCTTTAAGATACTGTGACAGTCTGCACTACCAAATCTGGAAGTAAATGCCCTGTATAAAATGCCAACACGGGAACTGGCCCTAAAAGAGGGATGCAGCCATTCTCTATGAAAGACCTCTCCCCCCTCTTTAAGTGCAAACAACCCTGCCTTCATAAGGGTAAATGGGTGTGTCCTGCCTATTTCCTTTCCATAAACCGCTCCCAAGGCAAGGGCCCCGCCTACTAGTGCGCCACATATATCACCTTGAAACGATAAACCCCCAGATAGACCCGGTGTGATCTTAAGCAATGGGTCTATATTTAATCCCTTCTTTAAGGAAATTTGTAAAAGTACCTCCCTGGCGCAATCAAATCCCTTTTGGTTAGGACCTTCATCTCTATGGGAGTCAATAATCTCAAATACAGAGGCAATAGAGGTATAGACGACCCTTAGGCATACAATCCCTTTTATGAAAAATCGCCTTATATCATATCCCTGTTTAAACC
This sequence comes from Deltaproteobacteria bacterium, assembly GCA_021163945.1. Lineage (GTDB taxonomy): Bacteria > Desulfobacterota > Desulfofervidia > Desulfofervidales > DG-60 > JAGGTC01. The sequence goes on from JAGGTC010000108.1 coordinate 10,350, forward strand.
TTACCCCAGTAATATCTCTACACTTGCTTGTGCCAAAACGGCCCTTGAATGCACAATAATACCTCTTACAATCATGATATATGTGCCTGTGTCCACTCAAGGCCAAGGCCAATACACCACCCACTAAGGCACCACATGTATCACCTTCATGGCCAAAGCCACCACCAAGCCCGGCTGCTGCCTTTATAATATGTTTATCTCTATAACCTATAAGCCACTCCGTGGCAGAGAGGACTGCCTGGGCTCAGGTGGCCCCACCCAAGATATATCTTATAGATTCAGAAAAGGCCCTTTCTATCCTAAATAGCATTCTTGCTTAATCTTTGTTCCCATTGCCATGCTGTTTTTATAATAAATGCCAAGTTGTCATAATCAGGAGACCAATTAAAGAGGCGCTTTATCTTTCTGTTGTCTGCAATGAGAACGGGCGGGTCACCAGGCCTCCTTTCTGTCTCTATGACAGGAAAATCTACATTTGTAATCTGCTTTACTACTTTAATGACCTCCCTAACCGAATGTCCATGTCCATAACCACAATTTAAAATCTGGCTGCCTCCACCATCTAATAAATACTCAAGCGCTAGAATATGGGCCTTTGCTATGTCATTTACGTGGATAAAGTCTCGGATACAAGTCCCATCTGGGGTAGGGTAGTCAGTGCCATAAAGCTCTAAGGCAGAAAAAATGCCCAGGGCCGTTTTTAAACAACGTGTAATCAGGTGAGTTGGATTTTTTGAGACCTGTCCTATTCTGCCCCCAGGGTCTGCACCAGCAACATTAAAGTACCGTAAAGAGATGTATTTAAAATCATAGGCCTTGCTCATATCAGACAGTGCCTTTTCAACAAAGACCTTAGACTCACCGTATGGATTTATAGGTTTTAAGAGCGTATCTTCTGTAACAGGGACCCTTTCTGGGATGCCATAAACAGCGGCCGAAGATGAGAAGATAAAATATCTTATATTAAACTTGATGCAGGCCTCTAAGAGATTTAATGTGTTACAAAAGTTATTTTTATAATACTTTAGTGGTTTTTTAATGCTTTCAGGGACAACAACATCGGCTGCCAAGTGAATAACTGCATCTGGTCTAAATTCTTTAAAAATTTTTTCTATAAGATGTTTGTCTTTTAGGTCGGCTACAACTAAACGGCCATAGAGTACAGCCCATCTGTGCCCAGTTGAGAGGTTATCAAAGGTTAATACCTCATATCCCCTCTCACCCAGGATCTTCACAATATGGCTACCAATATACCCGGCCCCGCCTGTTACAAAGACCTTCATGACCCTTTCAATCTAACTTAGTAATATTAGAAAGTCAAATACTTCCGACATGGCATGGTGGCAATTCCCAAAATTCCTAGGCCAATAAGACACCCTTGATTACCAAAAGATGGGTATTTGTTTAAAATACTAGGAGGATAAAGAATTATTAATATTCTTGGGGGATCAAAAATTCTATGAAGAAACTACCTATTGATTAACCTAGTGGAGCTGACGGGACTTGAACCCGTGACCTCTTGAATGCCATTCAGATTCAGGCATTCTTTACCACTTTCTACCAAATTCTACAATCTCCTATAATGCCCACTATATCTAGCTTTTCCCTATCCCCTACCTTCTACCAAATCCTACCAAATTCTACCTTTCATGACAAACTATGGACACCTATATGGACACCAAAAAAGGGGTAAAATGAGCAGGTAGGATGAGGTAAAGTGGCCTTGCCTTGTGTCTAGGCCAAGGGGATAAAAGGCCAATTAGAGGGGGGGTAGGAAGATTGAGGGGTACCCCCTAGGCAGGGCTTAATATGTCTGTCTCACTAGAGAAAAAAATTTTGAGCCAATGCTGTTACCAAAACACCTATAATCAAGCTCTTAATGTCGATTACCTTTT
>JAGGTC010000120.1 GCA_021163945.1 Deltaproteobacteria bacterium
GTCCATAGTAGTTTCTATATTATCTAATGCAGATTTGCAATATTTAGAAAATGCAATAGCGCTTTAGGACCCTATCTATCAATATAGAGGTAGAGGCCCCCTCAATTTGTGGTATCCTTATTACCCTTCCCCCATGGGCTATGACGATTTTACTGCCAACTATCTTGTCCTCTGGCCAATCGCTCCCCTTTACCAATACATCAGGCAAGATGTATTCAATCAAAGAAAGGGGGGTTGGCTGATCAAAGATGGTTACACAATCTACAAAGCTTAGGGCAGCTATAATCTCTGCCCTCTCCCCCTGAGGCACTAGGGGTCTTTTATCTCCCTTAATGGCCCTTACTGATTCATCACTATTTATAGCAACAATAAGCCTATCTCCATACTCCTTTGCGGCCTCAAGATACCTTATGTGTCCAATATGCAAGATATCAAAACAACCATTGGTAAAGACAATGGTAAGTCCCCTTTTCTTCCACTCCTCAACCCTCTCCTTTAGTGCCTTCCAACCCAGGATCTTATCTCTTACCCTCATAGGTCCTGGCCAAAGTGATTACAAAGACACCCCTTGCACCAGCCTCAACCAATACCTTGCTGCATTCATTTACCGTGGTGCCAGTGGTAAACACATCATCTACTAAAAGGATATTTTTATCCTCTATCTCCTTTTTGGAAAAGACCTTAAAGCTACCTTTTACATTCTTTAGGCGTTTTTTCTGAGAGAGTCCTACCTGAGGGGGTGTCTCCTTTACCTTTTTTAATATAAATCCATTAACAGGGATACCAAGCCCTTTGCCCAACTGCCTTGCCAAGAGCATTGCCTGATTAAAACCACGCTGCCTTAGACGTTTTATGTGCAGGGGGACAGGCAGGATCAAATCTACATTTGCCTTTTCAATAAATGGGGATAGGGCCCTTATCATTATTAGAGAGAGTGGCCTTGCTAGGGCAGTTACACCCTCGTATTTAAATAGGGAGATAGACTTGCTCAATGGCCCCTGATAGAGGGCACAAGAGCGTGCTGCCTTAAAAAATGGTGGTTTAATAAGACACTTCCCACAGATATGACTCTCCCCAAATTCTAAAGGAATTCCACAAATCGGGCAAAGGGGTGGCCTTATAAATATTAATTCCTTGCTGCAATCCTTACAAAGGAAATTATCTGATGAAATGACCCTCCCACATCCAGGGCATGTCTTTGGGAAAAATAGATCAATGAGGCTATTTAAGGGCCCCTTCATATAAAACTTTTATCGCATCAAACCCTTTTTGTAAATAATCCAACATTAATTGGTATTGACAAAGGTATTAATCAGAGTAATAATCAAAATCAGAAAACTAAAAGGAGAGTAAAATGCCAGTTGTAAAAACAGCAATATCACTAGAAAAGGACCTATTTGATCAAGTTAATAGGTTGGCAAATGAGATAAAGGTCTCTCGTAGTCGGATTTTTACTCTAGCAATTAAGGAATATCTAAAAAAATATGAAAATAAGAGGTTACTTCTTCAATTAAATGAGGCCTATGACGATTTTCCTGATGATACGGAAACAAGGATTATGGAATCAATGCGTAAGAAACAGCGAAGGGCCATGGAGAGGGAACAATGGTAATAAAACAGGGAGAAATTTATTGGCTAGACCTTGGTGAACCAAGGGGATCAGAACCAGCTTTTCTCCATCCTCACATTGTGGTTCAAAACAATTTGTTTAATTCGAGCAGAATAAATACTGTGGTGGTCTGTGCATTGACTTCAAATCTTAAGAGGGCCAAGGCACCAGGAAACGTGCTTCTTGAGAAGGGGGAGGCAAATTTACCTAAGAGAAGCATTGTCAATATCTCTCAAATTTATACAGTGAATAAAGGTGATTTGATAGAGAAGATTGGACAGGTATCAGAAAGAAGGATGAATGAGATTATTGAGGGTATCAAATTGCTTATAGAACCAAGAGAACTGTGAATCCCTGTAGAAATTTTACATAGGTCAATTTAAGTGATAAATTAGGCAAGATGAATTATTTGTTGATTATAGCCATTGTTGTTGGGTGGTTCTGCCTTAATAGGTGGATCCTGCCAAAATTAGGCATTGATACCTGAATGAGCCAGGCATGTAAGTGGCAGGGGCCACAAAAAAAGAAAAGGATCAAATAGCCCCTATCCTTTTTAGGTCATCTGGCACATTGATATCTATGGCCTTGTGTCTAGTGATTACTACCTGGATAGGGTATCCATGTTCTAGGGCACGCAATTGCTCAAGTCCCTCCGCCACCTCAAGGGGGGTTTGGGGAAGCCTTATGTATTTGTCTAAAAAGCCCTTACGGTAGGCATAAATTCCAATGTGTTTATAATATATAGGGGAGGTCCTATCACGGTCATAGGGGATAGGGGCCCTAGAGAAATAAAGGGCACGGCCGGTCTTTGTAATTACTACCTTTACACAGTTTTGGTCAATGACCTCACAGGGATCCTCTATCTCTTTTGCCAGTGTGGACATGGGCAGGGAGCTATTTCTTATCAAAGGGGATGCAACCTCCTCTATAATCTCTTCCTCAAAGTATGGCATGTCCCCTTGGACGTTTACAACAATATCCTCCTGTCCTAAATTTAGTATACTGGCTGCCTCGGCTAGGCGATCTGTACCTGAGGGGTGTCCCTCCTTTGTCATTATGGCCTTTCCCCCAAATCCCTTTACACACTCTAAGATGCGTCTATCGTCTGTAGCCACAATTATATCCTTGGGCAAGGATGACCTAGATGCACTCTCATAGACATGTTGGATCATGGGCTTACCCTTAATCTCTATTAAGGGCTTTCCTGGAAGACGCCTAGAATTAAAACGTGCTGGGATGATAACAAATACCTGAGGTCTCTGTGTATGTAATCTATGCAGATCATCCTTTGTGATCTTGTATCCACACTCACACCTCAGATGAGATCTAAAATCAAATAGAACGACATCATATTGCTTACCACACCTTGGACAGACAATAGCCATCAGACTACTATATTAATGAGTCTTTTTGGCACCCAGATAGTCCTCTTTACCTGCCTTCCTGAAAGCAGCGACTTAATGCGTGGGTCTTCTAGGGCCTGCCTTTTTATCTCCTCTTCAGGTGTATCCTCCAATACCTCAATCCTGCTCCTTACCCTTCCATTTATCTGAATGACAATGGGTATCCTCTCCTCCTTGGCAATCTCCTCATCCCAACTAGGCCATGGGGTATCTATAATCCAGCCTGCCTTTCCCAGATTATGCCAGAGTTCTTCAGTAATATGGGGTACAATGGGGGAGAGCAAAACAATCAAGGCCTCCATGGCCTCCCTCATGACCGCATAAAATATAGGGTCTTTCCTATCCTTGTATCTTTCCCAAAGCTCAGTCATTTTGTTTAAAAGCTCCATCAATGCACTTATGGCCGTATTAAAGTGGAGGCGCTCATCTATGTCTATGGTCACCCTTTTTATTGTCTGATGAACCTTTCTCCTTAGGGCCTGCATATCCCCATCCAAACTGCCTTCCCTATAGGGCCTTACATCTTTAATATAGGGCAAGGTATCTCTAAAGAGCCTCCATAGCCTCTTTAAGAACCTATTTGCCCCTTCTACCCCCCTCTCACTCCACTCTAGGTCCCTCTCTGGGGGTGCAGCAAATAGACAAAAGAGCCTTATTGTATCTGCACCATATCTCTCAATTAGCCTCTCTGGATCAACAACATTCTTCTTTGATTTAGACATCTTTTCTGTACGGCCAACCAAGACCTCTCTTCCACAATGTGGGCATACCCTATCTTTAACCTCTTCTGGGAAGAGATAGCCATGGATAGGGCAACTGTATGTCTCCTTACACACCATCCCCTGGGTCAGGAGGCGGCTAAATGGCTCATCTATATCTAGGTAGCCCAGGTCCCTCAATACCTTGGTGAAGAACCTTGCATAGAGTAGGTGCAAGATAGCGTGCTCAATGCCGCCAACATACTGGTCTACTGGCAGCCAGTAATTAAGCCTTTCTCTATCAAATGGGGCATCCTTTTTATCAGGGCAGGCATATCTTGCAAAGTACCATGAAGACTCTACAAATGTATCCATGGTGTCTGTCTCACGAAATGCCTTTTTCCCACAGATAGGACACTCTGTCTCATAAAATCCTTTATAATCTGCTAGTGGAGAGCCACCCTTTTCCTTTACATTTACCTCTAAGGGCAGTATTACTGGCAATTGTTCCTTTGGAACAGGCACAGTCCCACAATTTGGGCAATAAATGATGGGGATAGGTGCACCCCAATAGCGCTGCCTAGAGATACCCCAATCACGCAACCTGTATGTAGTAACCCTCCTCCCTAATCCCCTCTCTTCTAGGTATGATGAGATGGCCTCCCTTGCCTGTTGACTTGGAAGGCCATTAAATTGCTCAGAATTTACCAATATCCCTTCACCTTCATAGGCACACTCCATATCCCTTGGATTCAATCTCTCATCTGGTTGGATGACCAACTCTATAGGGAGACCATATTTTTTTGCAAATTCAAAGTCCCTTTGGTCATGGGCAGGCACAGCCATTACCGCCCCAGTCCCATACTCCATCAAAACAAAATTTGCCACATAGATAGGAAGTAACTTTCCTGTAAGTGGGTGAAGACAATAAGAGCCTGTAAATATTCCCTCCTTTTCTATATCCTCCCTTAAGGAGGTCGTTTGCCTTTTTATCCTCTCTATAAAATCTTTAACCCCCCTTTCCCTTGCCAACCTTGATGCCAATGGGTGCTCTGGGGCCAAGGAGACAAAGGTTGCCCCATAAATGGTATCTGGGCGGGTGGTAAATACCTTGATCGCATAAGGCTCACCATCTAAGGGAAATGATATCTCTGTCCCATAGCTTTTTCCAATCCAGTTCCTTTGCATGGTTAGGACCTTTTCTGGCCAGCCAGTGAGCCTATCACAATACTCTAAAAGCTCCTCTGCGTATGCAGTAATCCTAAAGAACCATGAATCCCTTTCCCTTATCTCCACCTCACTCCCACAGCGCCAACAACAACCACCCTCTACCTGTTCATTTGCCAGGATGGTGTTGCAGCCTGGACACCAATTTACCTTTGTCTTTTTCCGATAGACAAGCCCCCTCTCATACATCTCTAGGAAAAAGAGCTGTTCCCACTTATAGTACTCAGGGTCACAGGTTGAAAACTCCCTGCCCCAGTCATAGCTAAAGCCCAAACGCTTTAGTTGTCTCCTCATATAGGAGATATTCTCATATGTCCACTTGGCTGGGTGCACGCCATGTTCAATGGCTGCATTCTCTGCAGGTAGCCCAAATGCATCCCACCCCATAGGGTGTAGGACATTGTACCCCCTCATCCGCTTGTACCTGGCAATGACATCCCCAATAGAATAATTCCTTACATGCCCCATGTGGATGCGGCCAGAGGGATAGGGAAACATCTCAAGGAGATAATATTTTGGCCTATCTCTTATCTCCTTTACCCTGAATATCCCCTCTTCTTCCCATCTCCTTTGCCACTTTTTCTCTATCTCTTCTGGGTCATATTCTTTTTTCATTTTTAAGCCAACTGTGGTAAATTTTATCTAAAATACCATTTATAAATGCACCCGAACGTTCTGTCCCATACTTTTTCCCCAATTCTATGGCCTCATCAATACTGACCTTTGCAGGGACATCTTGGCTATAGAGCATCTCATATATGGCCATGCGTAAGATGTTTCTATCTATGGGGGAGATGCGGTCTAGGCTCCAATTTGAGCAGTACTGCTGGATCAAACTATCTATCTCTGCATTGTTCTCATCTACCCCATTTACCAATGTCCAGGTATAGTCTGAACAATTTAATGATGGGTCATAATTTTTACAAAAAAAGTCCCAGGTCTCTTTTAAACTATTTCCTGTAATGTCCTTTTGGTAGAGGATTTTAAGGGCCGTTTCCCTGGCCTTATGCCTTGTTTTTCTAACCATATTTTTTAAATAGATTTACCATCTCTATAGCAGCCAAGGCGGCCTGCCAACCCTTATTCCCCATCTTGGAGCCAGCCCTTTCAATTGCCTGCTCAATGGTATCTGCTGTAATGATGCCAAAGCCAACAGGTATGCCTGTCTGGAGCTGCACTTGGGCAATCCCCTTTGTTACCTCTGCAGCTACATAATCAAAGTGGGGTGTGCTGCCCCTAATAATGACCGCCAAGGCAATAAGGGCACCATAGCGGCCAGAATCGGCCATCCTTTTAATGGCAATTGGGATCTCAAATGCCCCTGGTACACGCACTACCTCTATATCCCCCTCATCTGCACCATGCCTTACTAAGGCATCTATTGCCCCATCCAAAAGGCGCTGACCCATAAATTCATTAAACCGGCTTAAAACAATGCCAAACCTTATACCCTCTGCCCTTAGATCCCCTTCCAATACCTTCATCCTATTTCACTCCCTCACTTACCTTTAGGCTTAAGAGGTGACCCATCTTCTTTTTCTTTGTCATTAAGTAACGATAATTTTCTTTAGTAGGAGGGATCTCAATGGGCACACGCTCTACTACCTTCAGCCCATAACCCTCTAAGCCAACAATCTTTTTGGGGTTATTTGTCATAAGGCGCATCTTTCTTACACCAAGATCCCTCAAGATCTGGGCACCTATTCCATAGTCCCTCAAATCTGGTTTAAAACCTAAGGCAAGGTTTGCCTCCACAGTATCTTTACCATGATCCTGCAGGACATATGCCTTCATCTTGTTTGCAAAGCCAATTCCCCTTCCCTCTTGGCGCATATAGACAATCACACCATTGCCTTCTTCCTCTATCTTCTTCATAGCGGCATGAAGTTGGGCACCACAGTCACACCGCAACGAGCCAAAGACATCCCCTGTTAAACATTGGGAGTGGACCCTTACCAAAATGGGTCTATTTGAATCAATCTCCCCCTTTACTAGTGCCAGGTGGTGATTTGTATCCACATCGCTTTCATAGACAATGGCCCTAAACTCACCGGCAATGGCCGTAGGTAGCATGGTCTCTGCTATACGCCTTACCAAAGAGTCATTTTTTAATCTGTATGCAATTAAATCAGCAATAGTAATGATCTTTAGTCCATGTCTTTTTGCAAATTTTTCAAGGTCTGGCATCCTTGCCATCGTCCCATCATCGTTCATAATCTCACAGATCACACCTGCTGGTTTAAGGCCTGCCAATCTGGCCAAATCCACAGAACCCTCTGTATGCCCTGCCCTCACCAGGACACCCCCGTCCCTTGCCCTAAGCGGGAATATGTGCCCTGGGGTGACCAAGTCCTCTGGCTTTGCATCATCGGCTATGGCTGTAAGTATAGTCACTGCCCGATCATGGGCAGAGATCCCAGTAGTCACACCATAACGGGCCTCAATGGATACAGTAAAGGCCGTCCCTTGGGGTGGGCTTGGATGGGTATCTGTTGCCATAAGTGGTAGCTTAAGCTGATCCACCTTCTCTGGTGTCAGTGCAAGGCATATAAGGCCCCTGCCATACTTTGCCATAAAATTGATGGCCTCTGGCGTTACCTTTTCTGCAGCAATGCACAAATCCCCTTCGTTCTCCCTGTCCTCATCATCAACCAAAATGATCATCTTTCCCTGACGGATGTCCTCTAATGCCTCTTCAATAGTAGATAAGGCCATACTTACCTCCTGCTAAATAATAATTTGATTGCCAAGTAAATGCAAGCCTACCTGGCAATCATTACCCTGATGATATCAGCCGCATTTTCAGCATGGTCTGCAATATTCCCCACATAGGCACTAGCCCTTAGGATATGATGAATTGTGAGAAAATCATAGCCCTCTAATGTGAATAGCCTTCTTATCATACATTGGGCGATTTGATCAGACTCCCACTCTTTGTACCTCACTGACCTTATTTCCTGCTTGATCTCCTCTCTTCTCTTCTTTATAAAACCAAATGCCTCTGTAGTCATCTTGATCACTCCACACAAGATCTCCACGGCCTCAATCGATGTATCAAGCAGTCCCAATAGGTCTCCTTTTATCTCTTTGATGACCATTCCCCTCTTAAATGAGAGCCAGACCACAATATCCTCTGCCCTATCCAAGATTTGGTCTAACTCCCTTAGCAATGTAAAAAATTGAAATTTGTCTACGGGCATAAATACCCCCCTAGGCAAACTATTCCTTATCTCCCGCTTCATCTCATCTGCCTCTTGTTCAATACTGATTACCTTTTTGGTCCATGCATCAAAGTGCTCATAGTCCTCATTTAGATAGGCCAAGACTGCCTCCCTCAATGCCTTCATCCCTTCTTGTACCTTACTGCAGAAGGTAACGAGCTTTTCAAAAGGGGCACTTATAAAGCTAGATATAAATGGAACCCTCATCCTTTCCCCCTATAAAAAGATAAATGTTAATAATTTAAATATCCCTATACAAGTAATGGCTACTGTAGGGAGTGTGATAAGCCAATAGATGATGATTTTAAAGACAATCTTCAGGTTGACGGCCTCAAAACCCCTGGCCAATCCCACTCCAATCACTGCCCCTACAGCAGCGTGGGTAGTAGAGACAGGTAGGCCCAACTTAGAGGCTATGAGCACTGTAGTAGCTGTGCCTGTATCCATAGAAAAACCCCTAGTATTTGTCAATTGAGTAATCCTAAAACCCAATGTACGTATTACCTTATAACCAAAGGTAAATATCCCAATGGCAATACCCACACCACCAAAGGCAAGAAATACAGTGGGGACAGGGATTTGTGTCTGGATTTTACCTGTAGTTACAATAAAATAGATAGCTGCTAGTGGCCCTACGGCATTGGCCACATCGTTTGCCCCTTGACTCAATGCCACATAACAGGACGTAAATATCTGGAGCCTTCTAAAGACATCCTCCACACCCATGCGTGAGCGTCTTGTGATCCAACGTTTTATCAATAACAAGCCAATGATTATAGAGATCAGACAAAGAAGAAGAGAGAGGGAAACACAAGAAAGACCGCTCAATTTGAGTTTTTTACCTAGAGGTGTCTTTAAAAAAAAGGACATAGACATAATGAATACAGAAAATCCGATGAATAATGGCCCTAGATTTTTTGTCCACCTTTTAACATCCTCCCTCTCCAAGATGAATTTTCTAATAATGGTAAACATAATAAACCCTAGAGTTGCGCTAAAAAAAGGAGAGATCACCCAACTAGCTACTATCTCAAACACCCTTCCCCAGTGTACTACCCCCGGCCCACCTGCTATAATGCCAAAGCCCAGCATACCCCCTACAATGGAGTGAGTACTGGAAACGGGCATCTCTGCCCATGTAGCCAAAAATACCCAAAAACTGGCAGCAAAAAGGGCGGAAAAACAACCAATCATAACCAAATCAGGGCTCGACGAGAGCTTGTCAATAGAGACAATCCCCTTTCTTATGGTCTCTGTAACATGCCCCCCAATAAAGACTGCACCAATAACATTCAAAGTACCTGCAATAAAAACTGCCTGTTTAATGGTAATGGCCCTAGCACCCACAGCCGAGGCCATGGCATTTGCCACATCATTTGCCCCAAGATTCCAGGCCATGGAAAAACCCAATATCAGGCCACCAATGAGGAAAAATATTCCGTGTTCCATTAGACCTTCTACAGGTATAACCTTAGCTTGCGGTGAGCTTGTTATTTCGTTTGAATCTATTTAGAATTATCTCCTCACCGGGATAAACATGTGCATCGGGTAGTATCCTCTCAATAAGCCCACACAGCACCTTTTTTGGACCTACTTCAATAAACCTCTTAACACCTTGAGTGTACATATTTTTTACCTCTTCACACCATAGCACCGGTGAACATAATTGTTGACACATCAGTGTTTTTATCTTTTTAGGCTCATTCTCTACACTTGCAGTGACATTAAAAAACATTGGAATACGTGGTGGTCTAAATTCTATTCCCTCTAAGAAGTCAGAAAATGCCCTTTTTGCCTCTTTCATAAAAGAGCTATGCCATGGCCCACTTACATTCAATATAATACCCTTCCCTCCAACAGTATTTACCCTTTTTTTTATCTCCTCTAATTCTTCTAACCTCCCACTAACTACTATCTGTTTTGGTGAGTTATAATTGGCCAATTCTGCTGAATAGCCTCTTAATATCTCCCTTACCTTCTCTATGTCTAGCCTTAAGATGGCCAACATCCCACCAGGGTATTTCTCTGATGCCTCATGCATCAACCTTGCCCTCTCCTTTACTATCCTAAATGTATCCTCTAAAGAGAGGACATTGGCGGCATAAAGGGCAGGGTATTCACCCAGGCTGTGGCCTGCTAGGACATCTGGTTCAATCCCAATGTGCCTTAGAGCAAAAAACATAGATATCTCTACCGTGGCTAAGGCCGGTTGAAGGTTTATGGTTTCATTTAAGACCTCTATTGGCCCCTCAAAGCATATCTTTTCTATATTAAGACCACATATATCACTTGCAGTAGCAAAGATATCCCTCACCTCATGTGATTTCTCCCACAGGTCCATACCCATCCCTACATACTGTGAGGCCTGTCCTGGAAATACAAAGGCAGTCTGCATTTTAGATGCCTTTATAGATTTTTTTAAAAAAATTGTCAATTTTTAAAGAGAACAATTATCTATATCAGACGAAGGATAAATTAGATAAGAATATGCTACCTTCCCTCAAATCTTTTATTTGATTATAATGTTTATGAGAGTTTAAAATGATTTACTTTAGCACATTTATCCTTGCCCTTTTTGTCACCTTAGTCCTGATCCCAATTTTGACCAGACTAGCACTTAGAAAACATGTAGTAGATAGACCAGGACCAAGGAAGGTTCATACCCTTCCTATGCCCAAGCTAGGAGGCCTGGCCATTGCGATAGGAACCCTATCCCCCATAATTATTTGGGTTGATTTTGCAGCAGAAATAAAGGGATTGGTAGCTGGAATGATCATCATTATTATTTTAGGGCTTCTAGATGATTTTTATGACCTTAACTATAGAGAAAAATTCATTGGGCAATTTATTGCTGTCTCTATCGCTATCTTTTTGAGTAAGATTTATATAAATAAACTGGGCAGCCTGTGGGGGGGGTAGATTTGGCCCTGCCACTTTGGGCATCCATCCCATTAACTATCCTATTTATAGTAGGGGCCACAAATGCCATAAACCTTGCCGATGGATTAGATGGATTGGCCGCAGGGGTCAGTGTTCTAAGCTTTGGCTGCATTGCTTATCTAGCCTATATAAGTGAAGAAGTGCCTATTTTTATATCATGCCTGGCCATTATAGGCGCCATTTTTGGTTTTTTAAGATTTAATACGTATCCAGCCACTATCTTTATGGGTGATACAGGAAGCCAATTTTTGGGCTTTTCTGCTGGCTGGCTCTCTGTAGCATTGACACAAAAGGGTACCAATCCTTTAAATCACATGCTCCCCATTATTATCTTAGGATTTCCTATCCTGGACACCTTAACCGTGATGTCTGAAAGGATTTTAAGTGGAAGGTCCCCCTTTAAGGCAGATATGAACCATTTTCATCATAAATTATTGAAAATAGGATTCAGCCACAAAGAGGCGGTTGTCATTATATATTTCCTCCAAGGTCTCCTCATCGCTTTTGCCTTGATATTTTGGTATTATCCTGAAGGATTCTTGTTTTGCGGATACTTGCTATTCTCCCTAACAGTATTATACCTTTTCTACATTACAGAAAAAAACATTGGATACCCAGGGAATCAGTAAATATGGATAGAAAACTACCTCGTATCAACTTGAACGAAAATACTAAGGATAATACAACTGGTCTAGTCTCTAAAATTATAACTATTATAGTCCCTGCTCTACTTTTGATATTAACATTGGTATCCAAAAAGATACCAAAAGATGTAGGTATTATCTCCCTAGTGCTGCTAGCTATAAATTTGCTCATTTACACAAGTAAAAGAAAGGCTTGGATAAGGTTTTTTACCCGTTTAAGCCTATATATTATAGGGACGTTCCTCATTTATCTTACAAACAAAGAGAGAGAAGGGATAAGTTCTTTAGAAGGGGTAAGATCCTTTTTGAAAAGGGGCAATATGTTAAGGCCCGCCTAGAATTCAAAAATGCCATACAAATAGACCCAAAATTTGCTAAAGGATACTATATGGTAGGTTTGTGTGCATATCAATTGAAAAATTGGTCAGAGGCCTTTGCCAATTTTCGACGGGCCATAGAATTAGACCCCCATCTATATGATGCCCAGATAAAAATTGGTCAG
>JAGGTC010000074.1 GCA_021163945.1 Deltaproteobacteria bacterium
CCATGCTGGCAAAGCCATAGATCAATCCTGCATTCATACAACTTACTGTATCTTTGTTTATTACATGTTTGGGTTTAGAAAATATCTCTACCCTTGGCAACTTTGAGGCATGAACAAATAGTGCCTCAGCAGAGATTAACATCCCAGGGGCGATTATACCCCCCTTATATTCTCCCCTTTCCGAGATATAATCAAGGGTTGTGGCTGTACCAAAATCCACAATAATTAAGGCACATCTATATTTTTCATAACCTGCCACTGCATTTACAATTCTGTCAGCGCCTATCTCATGTGGATTGTCATAGTGAATAGGCATCCCAGTCCTTGTACCAGGCCCTACCAAAAGTGGTTTACATCCAAAATATCTTTGGCCCAGATTTAATACCGAGTTTACCATTGGTGGCACTACACAAGAAACAACCATATCCTCAATCTCTTCAAAACTAATACCCTTGAATCTAAATAGATTATTTAGATAAATGGCTAGTTCATCAGGGGTAACACCTTGTATAGTCCTAAACCTCCACACATCCCTTAGCACATCCCCTTGATAAAGGCCAACCACTGTATGGGTATTTCCTATGTCCATTACCAAAAGCATATTTATTTTAATTCTTTATTGAATTTGCCCACTTTATCACTATATTTTCTAACAAATAAATGGGATTTATCTGTGTAGTTTTTAAAAGTATATCTGCCTCAGCCAACTTATGATGGATGTCCTTAAGTGCCTCAATATCAAAATATCTAACACGTCTAAATATTTGATAGATAACATAGGGATGGAACCCTTTCAAGTAAGTCAATTTTTCCTTTTCTAATAAAGGGTAAACATCCTCTTGAAAATCCTGAAATGAGAGTTTTTCTGGAAAAATATTAAATTTTTCACAAAATACCCTTGCCTCAAATAAATTTCTCAACTCATTGCTTAATATGCCTAGAATAGCCAAGGGCTGCCTATCCTGTTCTAAGACACGATGAAGACTCTCTAGGGCATCTGTTACATTTCCTGCCACAATCTTTTCTATTAGCTTAAAAACCATCTCTTCTTTACTAGGGGGGACTAATGCCTCCACAGATGCCTCATCTATGCTACTGCCCTCCCCTATATAGTTTATCAGGAGTTCTAATTGTTGTTCAATTAAAAATAGATTAAACCCAATGCGTTCAATCAATGCCTGTTCAGCCCTTGGGGTAATCCTTTTGTTGTATTTTTTAAGAATGCCATTTATTACCTGTTTTATCCAGGATATTTGTGTTTGTCTATCAGTAGCCTTGATAGAAAAATCAACAATAATTGCCTTTTTTTGCAAAAAATCAGGGATCTCATCTTTAAGGTAAGGTGTAGTAATAATTAAATAATTAATAGGATTTTCTAGCATCTTTCTAGTAAAAATAGAAGTAGATGCCAATCTTTTTATCCAAATTATATGAAGTTTCCCTAAAAAGGAAGAGGTTAATTTTTCCTCTAACAACTGGCTGTCTAGTTCTCTTCCATCAAATATTTGCAAATTTGACCTATCTTTCAAAATGCGATGGATGACCCTTTTGGCTGCCATTTCACATAGAAATGGCTCACCAAAAAATAAAAAGATTTTCTCCCTTGGCAATGAGGTAAATTCCTCTAAAGATGCTAAAAACCTATCCTTAGTATAAAAAGGCATCCCCCTTTTACTTGACAAAATCTCATTTTCTATATATCTAACATCTACTTTTTAAAAAAGGAAGGGTTAAAATGGTAATTAAGGTAGGCGATATCCCCCCTGAGGGGATGGAGATTCATTTTGATAGGGAGAAGGACCTAAAAATTAACGAGAGGACAAAAATAGAATTGGCTACCCCCCTTCACTCTGTTATTAGGCTTAAGAGAGAGCAAGGGAAGATCCACTTAACAGGGGAGATACATACAGCTATTTGGCTGTCTTGTGCCAGATGTTTAGAGCCATTTCATTATCTAGTAGATATAAAAATGGATTACCTCTTAGTGCCTAGAGACAAAATACCAAAGGCAGAGGGGCTGAGGCTAAAGAGTGGGGATATGGAAGTAGAATTTTTTGATGGGATAGAGATAGATATAGACCATATCATAAATGAACAAATTTTTCTCAGCATTCCTATAAAACCACTTTGTCACAAGGATTGTGCTGGTTTGTGCCCCTACTGTGGAGCAAATCTAAATAAAGAGAGGTGCAATTGTAAGGTACCCTCTTTTCACCCATTTTATGAGGCCTTGAGGCGCCTAAAACAATAAGAAAGGAGAAAAAAATGGCTGTACCAAAGAGAAAACACTCTAGGTCCAGGAGAGACAAACGCCGTACCCACTTTAAGTTATCTATGCAAACCGTTGTTGAGTGTCCCCATTGCCATGAGCCCAAATTGCCACACCATGTTTGTCCTCACTGTGGAAGATACAAAGGGAGGGAGATTATAGAGATAAAGGAAATTAAATGAGTAGGTCTATAATTGCCGTAGATGTAATGGGGGGGGATTATGCACCTGAGGAGGTAGTAAAGGGGGCAATCGAGGCTGCCAGGGCGTTTGATGTAAAGATAATATTGGTAGGTAGGCAGGATTGCATTGAAGAAATCTTAAAAAAACACCCCATAGATGATTTGCCTATAGAGATTCATCATGCCCCTGAGGTAGTTACTATGAACGATGCCCCATTTGAGGCCATACGCCGTAAAAAGAACTCTTCGATTAAGGTGGCCCTAGACTTGGCCAAATCAGGAAAGGCCCATGCTGTATATAGTGCTGGCAACTCAAGTGTCATCCTGGCTACGGCTATGTTTGTCTTAGGGAGGTTACCTCAAGTAGAACGCCCTGCCCTAGCTGGGATCATCCCTACATTAAATGGCCGTTTTGTCCTGATAGATGTTGGAGGTATAGTGGACTGCCGCCCATCTCACCTTGTACAATTTGCCATCATGGGGCATGTATTTGCCAAATATATCTTAAATATCGAAAATCCAAGGTTAGGTATCCTAAATATTGGGCAAGAGACTGTAAAGGGAAATGATTTGGTCAAAAAGACATTCTCATTTTTAGAAAAAAGGCCCCTTAATTTTATTGGAAATGTAGAGGGCGGAGATGTCTTGCATGGGAAGGCAGATGTAGTAATTTGTGATGGTTTTGTTGGAAATGTGGCCTTAAAGATCGGAGAAGGGATGGCAGAGGCATTTTTGACCTTGATAAGACAGGAGATCCAAAAGAGCCTCTTGGCAAGAATAGGGGTAATCTTAGTAAAGAGGTCACTTAGGAATGTATTTAAAAGATGGGATTACTCAGAACATGGAGGTGCCCCCCTTTTGGGGGTAAATGGGATAGTGATTATAGGACATGGAAGGTCTAAGGCAAAGGCAATAAAAAATGGAATCAGGATGGCCGACCAATTTGTTACCCAGAAGATAAACCTACACTTGGAAAAAGGGCTAAAGGAATATGAGGCACCTATGTTAGTAGGAAGGCGTTGGTATAGGTGGGCAGAAAAGATAAAGGAAATAGTCTCTTAAGGAGGAAAAGATGCTTTATCCCCTTACAGAAGAACAGCAAATGATCAAAGAAACAGCTAGACGTCTAGCTGAGGAGATGATAGTGCCTAAGAGGGCAGAACTAGATGAAAAGGAGGAATTTCCTTGGGATATCTTAAAGGAGATGGCAAAACTTGATTTGTTTGGCATCTTTATCCCAGAGGCATATGGGGGCCTGGGGTTTGGATGTTTTGAGAATGCACTAGCAATTGAGCAAATAGCCTGGGGTTGTGCTGGTGTAGCTACTACTTATGCAGCTAATGGATTGGCAGCCTACCCTATTCTACTCTTTGGAGACGAAGAACAAAAAAAGAAATATCTATCAGAGATTGCAAAGGGAAAAAAATTGGCTGCCTTTGCCTTAAGCGAGTCCCAAGCAGGAAGCGATGCAGGTGCTATTCAGACCACGGCCGCTAAAGATGGAAATAATTATGTAATAAATGGGATAAAACAGTGGATAACAGGGGCTGGTGAGGCAGATATCTATGTAGTGATTGCCATTACGGACAAGAAAAAAGGGACACGCGGGGTGAGTGCATTTATTGTAGAGAAGGAAGACCCTGGTATCCTTTTTGGAAAAAAAGAGAGGAAGATGGGGATACGTGCCTCTGTCACAAGGGAGATCATATTTGAAGACTGTAGAATTCCAAAAGAAAGAATAATTGGGAGGGAGGGCCTAGGTTTTATCGTAGCTATGAGGACCTTGGATTATAGTCGGCCAGGTGTGGGTGCCTTGGGGGTTGGGCTTGCACAGGCGGCATTGGATGAGGCCATAAAATATGCTAAACAGCGTCATCAATTTGGTCAACCCATCATATCCTTTCAGGCAGTAGGACATATGTTAGCAGATATGGCCTCCCAAATAGAGGCAGCACGCGCCTTGGTATATGCCGTTTGTCAATATATTGATAAAAAACCTAAAGATTTTTCAAAGTATTCAGCCATGAGTAAACTTATTGCCTCTGATATGGCTATGAAGATAACTACTGATGCAGTTCAGATATTGGGAGGATGCGGCTATACCAAGGACTATCCTGTAGAGAAGATGATGAGGGATGCAAAGATACTTCAAATCTATGAAGGTACCAATCAGATTCAAAGGAATATAATCGCCCAGGCATTAAACAAAGAATATGGAAAGTTTAAATGAATTTTATTGTGTGTTTAAAACAGGTACCTGAGACAGAATCTGTGAGGATTGATCCCAAAACAGGGACACTGATGAGGACTACTGTAAAGGGGATCATAAACCCTTATGATTTATATGCCTTAGAGGCATCTCTAAGGTTGAGGGAGGCAAGGGGTGGAAAGATAGTGGTGTTGAGTATGGGACCACCTCAGGCAGAGGAGAGTCTGAGGGAGGCCATCTCATATGGGGTAGATGAGGCCATTTTACTCTGTGATCGCCCCTTTGCAGGTGCTGATACCCTGGCTACAAGCTATACACTGGCAAAGGCAATTGAAAAAATTGGTGGTTTTGACTTAATCATTTGTGGGAAGGAGACTACAGATGGCAGTACGGCACAGGTGGGTCCGCAATTGGCCCAAAGGCTGTCATTGCCCTATGCTACCTATGTTCGAAAGATAGATGTAAAGGATAGGGAGATAGTAGTAGAGAGGTCTTTAGAAAATGGATATCAGGTATTGGTACTGCCCTTGCCTGCCCTGATTACAGTAACTAAGGAGATAGGCAGGGTAAGGATACCATCTATTCGCGGGAGGATGCGTGCAAAAAGAGAAAATATCCCTATATGGGGTGCAAATGATATAGATGCATCCTTAGAGAGGATAGGGCTTAAGGGCTCTGCTACCCAAGTAGTAAATATATTTAGTCCACCAGTAAAAAAGGAAAGAGAGATAATTGAGGGCAGTGCAGAAGATCAGGCAAAGAGATTGTTGGATATTTTAGAGACACAAGGAATTTTAAAAAGATGAGAGATATATTGATCTATGCCGAGCAAAAAGATGGAAAAATGACCCCTGTAACCTATGAAATATTGGGAAAGGCCAGAAGATTGGCAGATGAAAAAGAAAAGATGGTAATTGCAATCCTACTGGGTCATAAGATCTCTCACCTTGCTAGAGAACTTATTAGATATGGGGCAGACAGGGTTTATACTGTTGATGATTTCCATCTGAGGGATTTTGATGATGTTGTATATAGCAATGTTATCATTAATTTGATAAAACAAGAGGAACCAGAGATAGTATTGGCAGGGGCAACGCCTACTGGGCGTTCTATAATGCCATATATAGCTGCAAGCCTAGAGACTGGGCTTACAGCAGATTGCATTGATTTAACAATAGACAAAAAGACAGGCCTGCTTTTGCAGAATCGTGCAGCCTTTGGTGAGAATGTGATGGTTACTATCACTTGTCCACAGAAGAGGCCACAAATGGCTACAATCCGCCCATACATATTGAGCAGACCCAAACCGGATCCAAAAAGAGAAGGTGAGATTATAAATATAGCCCTTGATGAAGGGATTAAGAGTTGCATACAGGTTGTAAAATTTGTAAAGGAGATAGAAGATAATAATGACTTAATGAAGGCAGATATTATAGTCTCTGGGGGGAGGGGGCTAAAGGATGCAAAAAATTTCAAATTGATTAGGGATTTGGCCAAACTCTTAGATGCAAAGGTAGGGGCAACAAGGCCTGTAGTGGAGGCAGGATGGGTGCCTGCCTCTTGTCAAATTGGTCAATCTGGAAAGATTGTGAGCCCCAAGCTTTATATTGCCTGTGGTATCTCAGGGGCTATCCAACACACTGTGGGTATAAAGGCAAAAATAGTTGTAGCTATTAACAATGACCCTAATGCCCCTATCTTTGATATAGCTGATTATGGTATAGTTGGAAACCTATTTGAAGTAATACCAACTATGATCAAAGAGATAGAGAGGCGCAGGTCAATTGAGACCTGAGGCTATAATGGAGGTTATTGTGAATAGCAAGATAGCCGTTGTCACTGGAGGTTCAAGGGGCATTGGACGTTGTATTGCATTGCGCCTATCAAAGGAGGCAAAGGTCATTATAACCTATATAAAAAGAGGAGAGGCAGCAGAGGAGACAATCAAAGAAATTCATAAAAAAGGTGGTGAGGCCTGGGCCTATCAATTTGATGTGTCTTCTTTTAAACAAACACAGGATTTCTTTAAAAAGATTATTGCCAAATTTGGCAGAGTAGATTATCTCATTAATAATGCAGGCATTGCAAGGGATGGCCTAATTTTGAGGATGAAGGAAGAGGCCTGGGATGAGGTGCTAGCAGTAAACTTAAAAGGCACATTTAATTGTATTAAGGCTGTAGCTGGTACCATGATAAGACAGGGCTATGGACGCATTGTAAATATCAGCTCAGTGGTAGCCTTTATAGGCAATATAGGCCAGGTAAATTATGCATCCTCTAAGGCTGGCATAGTAGGACTTACTAAGGCAGCGGCAAGGGAATTTGCAGCAAAGGGTATTACAGTAAATGCTGTGGCCCCTGGCTTTATTGAGACAGAGATGACCACTAAAATACCTGATAAGATAAAGGAACAAATACTCTCCCAAATCCCTTTAGGTCGTTTTGGTAAACCAGAAGATGTGGCAGAAGTAGTTGCCTTTTTGGCATCAGATAGGGCAAGATATATTACTGGCCAAGTAATTCATGTAAATGGCGGAATGTATATGTAATTTTTAAAGGAGGTGAATGCCATGGCATCCATTGAAGAAAGAGTAAAGGAGATTGTTGCCAATCAACTTGGTGTTGAGCCAAATGAAGTAGTGCCTGAGGCCTCTTTTGTAGATGACCTAGGGGCAGACTCCTTAGACCTGGTGGAGCTAATCATGGCTATGGAGGAGGAATTTGGCGTTGAGGTCCCAGATGAGGATGCAGAGAAGATCCGTACTGTTCAAGATACAATAGATTACCTTAGAGATCATATTCAGGAGTCGTAATTTGAGGAGGGTAGTAATTACAGGTCTGGGTCTAGTTACGCCCGTAGGGATTGGTGTAAAGGAGAGTTGGGAGGCCATTTGTCAAGGGAAATCAGGCATTACAAAGATTACCAGATTTGATGCCTCTAAGTACAATAGCCAGATTGCTGGAGAGGTGAAGAATTTTCGTCCAGAGGACTTTATTGCAAAAAAACATATTAAACACATGGATTTGTTTATTCAATATGCAATAAGTGCCTCTCGTATGGCCATGGAGGATGCAAAACTTCATATTGATAAAAAAATAGCGCCTTCTGCTGGGGTAATTATTGGATGTGGTCTAGGGGGGCTGCCTGGGATTGAAAAATACCATAAAATATTGCTAGAATTAGGGCCTAAAAAGATCTCTCCGTTTTTCATTCCTATGGTGATTGGCAATATGGCCTCAGGTTATGTCTCTATAGAGTTTGGTTTGCATGGCCCCAATTCATGTACTACCACTGCATGTGCATCTGGTGCCCATGCCATAGGAGAGGCATATTTGTACATCAAAGAAGGATTGGCAGATATTATGATTGCTGGTGGAACAGAATCGACAATTACCCCCCTGTGTATTGCTGGGTTCTGTGCAACAAAGGCCCTTTCTACTAGGAATCATGATCCAGAAAAGGCATCCCGTCCATTTGATAAGGAGAGGGATGGTTTCGTTGCCGCTGAGGGTGCAGGCGTACTTATTTTGGAGGAATTGAATTTTGCCTTGGAGAGGGGGGCAAAGATCTATGCAGAATTGGTAGGATATGGTGCTAGCAGCGATGCGTATCATATTACTGCTCCATCACCAGGAGGGGAAGGGGCTGCCTTGTGTATGCAAAAGGCCTTAGAAAATGCAAATATCTCACCCAATGAAGTAGATTATATAAATGCCCATGGCACATCTACTAAGCTAAATGACATAACAGAGACAAAGGCCATAAAAAGGGTATTTAAGGATCATGCATATAATCTGTCTATTAGTTCTAATAAATCTATGATTGGGCATCTTTTAGGTGGGGCCGGGGGTGTAGAATCTGTGTTTACTGTCCTCACCATTTATGATGGAATTATCCCCCCCACTATCAACTATGAAAATCCTGACCCTGAATGCGATTTGGACTATACCCCAAATGTTGCTAGAAAAAAACAAGTGAGAGTAGCAATCTCCAATTCCTTTGGATTTGGCGGTGCAAACGCCTCACTTGTATTTAAAAAATTTGAAGGCTAGATGATGAAAAATTCTATTATCATTGGCTCAGATCATGCAGGATATAGGCTAAAAGAGGCCATTAAGTCCTATTTAAAAGAACAGGGTATTCAAATAAAGGATGTAGGCACAGATAGTGAAGAATCTGTGGACTATCCATATTTTGGACATGCCGTGGCAAAGGCCGTGGCCTGTGGTGATTTTGAGAGGGGCATCCTGATATGTGGTACAGGTATAGGGATGTCTATTGTGGCAAATCGGCTGCCAGGGGTAAGGGCAGCCTTGTGTACCAACCCTTATTTGGCCAAGGCAGGCCGTATGCATAATGATGCCAATATCTTGGTATTGGGACAAAGGGACATAGGCATTGAAAGGGCGCTAGAGATTATTAGGACATGGCTAAATACACCTTTTGATGGTGGTAGACACAAAAGGCGGATAGATCAGATTGATAACGAATATGTAGCTATTGATGATTATAGTGCAATCAAGCGTTTTGACCCAGAGCTCTTTATGGCACTAGAAGGTGAGTGGGAGAGGCAAAAATATAAACTACAGTTAATAGCCTCAGAGAATATTGCCAGTCCAAGGGTACGTCAGGTCATGGCTAATGTAATGACCCATAAATATGCCGAGGGCTATCCAGGAAGACGCTACTATGGCGGTTGTGAGTATGTAGATGTTGTTGAAAATCTGGCTATTGAGAGGGTAAAAGAGCTTTTCTCTGCAGAATATGCAAATGTTCAGCCCCACTCTGGTACACAGGCCAATATGGCTGTTTATTTTAGTGTATTAAACCCTGGTGATACTATTATGGGTATGAACCTAGCCCATGGTGGGCACCTAAGTCATGGAAGTGCTGTGAACTTTTCAGGGATGATGTACAAGGTTGTCCACTATGGGGTCAATGAGGAGACAGAGACCATTGATTATAAAGAACTGGCCGAGTTGGCTAAAAAGTATAGGCCAAAGCTGATTATTGCAGGTGCCAGTGCCTACCCTAGGGTTATTGACTTTAAGCAATTTGCTGATATTGCGCAGGAGATAGGGGCCTATCTTCTGGCCGATATAGCCCATATTGCTGGATTGATTGCTGCTGGTCTCCACCCCTCCCCTATTCCTCATGCAGATTTTGTTACCTCCACCACCCAGAAGACACTACGTGGACCACGTGGGGGTTTTATATTGGCAAAGGAAAAATTTGCCAAAAAATTAAATAAAATTGTATTTCCAGGGATTCAAGGTGGGCCTTTAATGAATATCATTGCCGCCAAGGCCCTGGCCTTCAAGGAGGCCTTGACAGAAAATTTTAAGATATATCAAAAACAGATAATTAAAAATGCCCAAAGGCTTGCGTCTCTTATGGCGGAGGCTGGCTTTCGGATAGTCTCTGGAGGCACTGATAATCATCTATTCTTAATAGATCTGACAAATAAGGGTATTACTGGGAAGCAGGCAGAGATGGCATTAGATAGTGCAGGGATTATTGTAAATAAAAATGCCATACCCTTTGACAAGAGGAGTCCCTCTATTACTAGCGGGATTCGTATTGGCACCCCTCTAGTCACCACCCGTGGTATGAAAGAGGGGGAGATGGAGATCATTGCCCAACTTATTTTGGATGTCCTAAAAGACATAGATGATGAGAGGACTATCAAAAAGGTGAGAAAGAAGGTAAAGGAATTCTGCGCTAGTTTTCCTTTATTTGCTTGGGAGTAATTAATGCCTCGTCCCTCATGGGATGAATACTTTATGTCCATTGCCAGATTGGTGGCAGAACGCTCCACTTGCCTAAGAAGGAAAGTAGGTGCTATATTAGTAAAGGAAAAACGCATTTTGACCACTGGCTACAATGGGGCACCCTCTGGTCTTGCCCATTGTTTGGACATAGGGTGTTTGCGTGAAAAAATGGGAATTCTTCCCGGAGAGAGACATGAACTCTGTAGAGGTCTTCATGCTGAGCAAAATGCCATCATTCAAGCCGCTTATCATGGTATCTCTATTAAGGGTGCAACGCTTTACTGTACCCACCATCCATGTATCATTTGTACAAAAATGCTGATCAATGCCGGAATAAAGACGATATATTATGAAATGGGTTATCCCGATGAGTTATCAAAACAGATGTTAAAGGAGGCAAAGGTAAAAGTAATTCATTATAATAAAGGCAAAGGCATATGAGATTATTCAAGATACCTATTATAAAAAAACTCCTTACCCCTATCTCGTTAGGTTTTCTTACTGGGGAAAGGTCACTCCTTGGTATCGATCTTGGCTCTCATACACTAAAGATCCTAGAGCTTAGTGATAAGGGCTTAGAGTTGGTCAACTTTGGGATGATGACCCTTCCTGAGGGGGCGGATTTAGAAGACCCCGAAAAGGATGATTTAATCATCTCAACTATTAGAAAATTGATAGAACAATTAAATATCAAAAAAACAGAAGTGGCTGTCTGTCTTTCTATTCATCACATAATTGTGAAAAAAATAGAAATTCCATTTATGGAAAAAGAAGAATTAGATGAGGGAATTATTGCAGAGGCCGAACAACATATACCTTATAATCTCCAAGAAGTAAATCTAGACTACCAAATATTGGGAAGGTCATCAGAAGATAAAATGGATATCCTCATTGCTGTAGCCAAAAAGGAGGTTGTGGAAAGGTATATGGCCTTATTTAGTGAGGCTGGTCTAAGGCCCTATGTAATTGATGCGGAGACCATTGCATTGGTCAATGCCTATGAGACCTTTTACGCTGATAGATCAAGTATTGTGGCCTTAATAGATATCGGTGCTAGTAAGATAAATTTAATTGTTTTAGAGGATTTATTTCCTATATTTAATGCAGAGATACCAACTGGAGGCAAATACTTAACAAGACAGATTCAAGATAGGTTTAATATGAATTATGCACAGGCAGAATCAATCAAAATTAATGGGCCTTCAGATAATACCTTAATTCAACCTTTACAAGATATATTTACATTGGTGATTAATGAATGGATAACAAAGATTAAAAGGACACTCAGATTCTTTGAGGAAAATCACCCTAAGGCCATAGACAAGCTAATCTTAAGTGGTGGTTCATCCAGGATAAAGGGATTGACTGATTTATTTTATAAAGAAATTAAAAAACCTGTAAGCACTTTTGACCCCTTTAAGAAATTAAAATATCCCTCAGAAAAGTTTGATGCTGCATATTTAGAATATAGTGTACCCCAGATGCCTATTGCCTTGGGTCTAGCACTGAGGAAGATGGGTGAGAAATGATCAAGATCAATCTTATTCCATCAAAAGAAATAGAGAAATTTGAAGATATTAAGCGGGAATTCACAATTTTTATCCTATTATGTCTGCTTATTTTCTCTATAGCTATGTATTTTACTATAAATTTAAAGAATGAGAAAAACAAGATAAGATATCAGCTAAAGACTATTCAAACAGAATTAAAAAATTATCAAAGAATATAAAAAAAATTGATTCAG